>DAONCJ010000333.1:0-1625 GCA_035401985.1 Burkholderiaceae bacterium
CGCGACGTGGCGCATCGCCGCCTGATCGAGCAGATCCAGGAAAACACGAAGGCCAACGGCGTCACGCTGTTCTACCTCGGTGACGAACGCCAGGGCATCGCCCACGTGGTCGGGCCCGAGCAGGGCATCACCCAGCCGGGCGTGACGCTGGTCTGCGGCGACTCGCACACCGCCACGCACGGGGCGATGGGCGCGCTGGCCTTCGGCATCGGCTCGTCCGAAGTCACGCATGTGATGGCGACCCAATGCCTGTGGCAGCGCAAGCCGAAGTCGATGCGGGTCAGCGTCGACGGCGTGCTCGGTCCCGGCGTCGGCGCCAAGGATGTCATCCTGGCGATCATCGGGCGCATCGGCGCGGCCGGTGGCGTCGGTCATGTCATCGAGTACGCCGGCAGCACCATCCGCGGCCTGTCGATCGAAGGCCGCCTGACGGTGTGCAACATGTCGATCGAAGCCGGCGCCCGGGCCGGCATGGTCGCCCCCGACGACACCACCTACCAGTACCTGCACGGTCGCCCATTCGCGCCATCGGGCGCGGCGTGGGACCGGGCGCTGACTCACTGGCGCGCGCTGCCCAGCGACGCCGGCTCGCATTTCGACCGCGAGGTCACGCTGGATGCGGCGCAGATTGCACCGATGCTCACCTGGGGCACCAGCCCCGAGGACGCGGTGTCGATCCTCGATCGCGTGCCCGATCCGTCCAGCGCGCCGGACGCGGCCAAGCGCGACGCGATGATCGGCTCGCTCGCCTACATGGACCTCAAGCCCGGCACCCGGATGGACCAGGTGGCGGTGGACCGTGTGTTCATCGGGTCGTGCACCAACAGCCGCATCGAGGATCTGCGCGCGGCGGCCAGCGTGGCGCGAGGCCGCAAGGCCGTCGTGCCCAGTTGGGTGGTCGCGGGATCGGGCCTGGTCAAGCGGCAGGCCGAGGCCGAGGGCCTGGACAAGATCTTCCGAGAGGCGGGCTTCGAATGGCGCGAACCGGGCTGCTCGATGTGCGTGGGGATGAATGGCGACACCGGTCTGCCGGGTCAGCGCATCGCCTCGACGTCGAACCGCAATTTCGTCGGTCGCCAGGGCCGCGGAGTGCGCACCCACCTGCTCAGCCCCGCGATGGCCGCCGCTGCGGCAGTGACCGGCCGATTCACCGACGTCCGTCGCCTGATGGCCTGAAAGGAATTCGCATGCAACCCTTCACCACCCTGACGGCCGTCGCCGTGCCGCTGGACCAGGCCAACGTCGACACGGACCAGATCATTCCGGCACGCTTCCTGGGCCGCCCGCGCGAGCAGCAGGTCGGCGCAATGTTCCATGACCTGCGTCATGACAGCAGCGGTGCGCTGCGGCCCGACTTCGTGCTCAATCAGCCGGCCTATGCCCAGGCGAAGATCATTGTCGCGGATCGCAACTTCGCCTGTGGATCCTCACGCGAGAACGCGGTCAGCGTGATGGTCGACAACGGATTTCGCGCCTTCATCGCGCCCAGCTTTGGCGACATCTTCTTCAACAACTGCTTCCAGAACGGTGTGCTGCCGATCCGGCTGCCCGCCGAGCGCGTCGAGGCGCTGCGGGCCGCGCTGCGGGCGACGCCCGGCAGCCAAGTCACCGTGGACCTCGAGCGG
>DAONCJ010000333.1:1635-4763 GCA_035401985.1 Burkholderiaceae bacterium
CGGTGACCGGTCCGAACGGAAGCGCCGATCCCTTCGAGATCGACGCGTTCCGCAAGGACTGCCTGCTGAAGGGCGTGGACGAGATCAGCCTGACGCTGAGCTACGAGGCGGACATCGTCCGCTTCGAGACGCGCCAGCGTCAGGAGATGGACTGGCTGTCGGCGGGCGCTAGTCGAGCTTGACGCCCAGGGCCTCGGCCTGGCTGATCCACTTGGGGGCGACCTCGCGCCAGATGCGGCGGGTTTCCTCCAGGCCGACCACCTTGTCGGGAATGGCGAACGAGTCGCGCAGCGCCTTGTACTTGGGCGCTTCGCTGCCCTCGACGGCAACGGCCGCCAGCTTGCGGATGATGTCCTCGGGCGTGCCGGCCGGCACGGTCATCGGCAGACCGCCCACCAGGTTGACCAGCTCGCTCTTGTTGCCCTGCTCGACCAGGGTGGGCACATCGGGCAGCTTCGGAATGCGCAGCTGGTTGGTCACGCCGATCGGACGCACGCCCCGACCCACCACGGTGGCAAAGGCCTGATAGCTGCCCACCGCCACCTGGGTGGCCCCGCTGGCGATGTCCAGCCACATCGGCGACTCGCCCTTGTAGTGCACGGTGTCGATCTTCAGGCCGTGGTCCTTGTTCATCTGCTCGGCCATCATGTGCGGGAACGAGGCCGGGGCATAAGAGCCCATCACGGTCGGGTTTCTGCGGGCCCACTCGACGAACTCCGAGTAGTTGCGTACCGGCACCTTCTCGGCCACCGCCATCACCAGACCGCCCGACGGATAGATGACCACGGGCGCGACGTCCTTGGCCAGATCGAAGGGCAGCTTGCGATACAGCACCCGGTTCTGCCAGACCGCACCCGTGGTGCTGAACAGCAGCGTGTAGCCGTCGGCCGGCGACTTGACCATGGCTTCGATGGCGATGTTGCCGCCCGCACCGGGACGGTTTTCAACCACCGCGGGCACGCCATACCGCGCGGTGAACTGTTCGGCATAGAGACGCGCATAGGCGTCGGTGAGGCCGCCGGGCGCAAAAGCGACGAGGATGCGCACCGTCTTGCTGGGCCAGGCAGACGTCTGCGCAGTGGCCTGGCGCGAGGCCAGAAGGCCGGCGCCAGCGGCGGCCGGAAGCGCCGCAAGAAGCTTGCGTCGGGTGCGGGAAAGGGTCATGGCGTGTCTCCGTTCGATGTTGTGGTCATGTACTGCCTGTAACGAGCGGAGCGGATTTTAGGTGGACCGGCGATCGGCGCGCAATCGATGCCCGTGCCCATGACAGGGCCGTGCGCACGGTCGCCGAACGCCTGCCCCGGGCCGGCAGCTAGTCCAGCTTGATGCCGAGCGCCTCGGCCTGACGGATCCAAAGAGGCGCCACCTCACGCCAGATCCGGCGGGTCTCTTCGAGGCCGACCGGCTTGTCCGGAATGGCGTAGGCCTCGCGCAGCGCCTTGGCCTTGGGCGCGTCCGAGCCTTCGACCGCGACCGCCGCGAGCTTGCGCAGGATGTCTTCGGGCACTCCGGTGGGCGCGCTGAGCGGCAGTCCCCCCACCAGCTGCACCAGATCGCTCTTGTTGCCCTGCTCGATCAGCGTGGGCAGATCGGGCAGCTTCGGGCAGCGAAGCTGCCCGGTGGCCGAGATCGGGCGGATGCCCCGACCCATCACCGCGGCATACGCCTGGTAGCTGCCGACCGCCACATGCGTCTGGTTGCTGGCCAGATCGAGCCACATCGGCGACTCGCCCTTGTAGTGCACGACCTGGATCTTCAGCCCGTAATCCTTGTTCATCTGCTCGGACAGCAGGTGCGGAAACGAGGCCGGGCCATACGAGCCCATCACCACATGGTTCTTGCGCGCGTACTCGATGAACTCGGGGTAGGTGCGGGCCGACACCTTCTCGGACACCGCCATGATCAGTCCGCCCGAGGGGTAGATGGCGATCGGCGTGATGTCGCGTGCCAGGTCGAAGGGCAGCTTGCGGTACAGCACACGGTTCTGCCAGACCGAACTGGAGGTGCTGAACAGCAGCGTGTAGCCATCGGGCGCGGACTTGGTCACGGTCTCGATCGCGATGATGCCGCCGGCGCCGGGGCGGTTCTCGACCACCACGGGCTGACCGTAGCGCGTGGCGAGCTGGTCGGCATACAGGCGCGCGTATCCGTCGGTCAGGCCGCCGGGGGCGAACGCCACGACGATTCGAATGGGCCGGTTGGGCCACGGCGCGGCCTGGGCGAGCGCGGCACGCGGGCCGAGCAGGCTGGCTCCCGCAGCAGCGGGCGCGAGCCGGAGCACCTGGCGTCGCAGTGAGGATCGGGTCATCGGTCAGATCTCCTGGTCGAGCTTCTCGAGGGCCACCCGGTACTTCGCCAGCGCTGCCTCGCGCCGGGCGTGCAAGTGGTAGCTGGGAAACTGCGTTTCGCTGGGCTTGAATTCGCGCAGCAGCTGGCGGGCGACCGTCACCTTGTGCACCTCCACCGGACCATCGGCCAGCCCGATGTGATACGACTGCATCACCAGATGGGTGAACGGCATCTCCTGGGTGATGCCCAGCGAGCCGTGCAGATGCAGCGCGCGCGAGGCGATGTCGTGCAGCACCTTGGGCATCATCGCCTTGATGGCCGAAATGTCCTTGCGCACCTTCTTGTAGTCCTTGTGCTTGTCGACCAGCCATGCCGTGCGCAGCACCAGCAGACGGAACTGCTCGAGCTCGATCCACGAGTCGGCGATCCTCTCCTGCACCATCTGCTTGTTCGCCAGCAGTTCGCCCTTGGTCGAGCGCGAGATCACCCGCTCGCACATCATGTTCAGCGCCCGCCGCGCCTCGCCGATCGTGCGCATCGCATGGTGGATGCGCCCGCCGCCCAGGCGCACCTGCGCGACCACGAAGGCGTCGCCCTCCTTGCCCAGCATGGCGTCCAGCGGCACGCGCACCTTGTCGAAATTCAGGTGCCCGTGATTGGGCTCCTTCTCGGTGGCGAAGCCGTAGTCGTGAAGGATCTCGAGGCCCGGCGCATCGGCCGGCACGATGAACATCGACATCCGCTGCATCACCGGCGCATCGGGGTCGGTCACCGCCATCACGATCAGGAATTCGGCATACCGGGCGTGAGAGGCGAACCACTTCTGGCCGCTGATCACC
>DAONCJ010000334.1:0-4761 GCA_035401985.1 Burkholderiaceae bacterium
ATTCACGCGAGTGGCACGACGAGGTCGTCGCGGGGCTGGCGCGCCGCCTGCCGCGCTGGTTCAAGGGCACCTCCAATGTCTACCTGGCGCGCAAGTACGACCTGGTGCCGATCGGCACCATGGCCCACGAGTACCTGCAGACCTACCAGGCGACCGACGTTCGGTTGCGCACCTTCCAGAAGGCCGCGCTCGAAGACTGGGTTCAGGAATTCCGCGGTGACCTGGGCATTGCGCTGACCGATGTGGTGGGCATGGACGCCTTCCTCGCCGACTTCGACCTGTATTTCGCCAAGCTCTTCGACGGTCTGCGCCATGACTCGGGCGATCCGGTGGCCTGGGGCGAGAAGGCACTCGCCCACTACGCCGGGTTGCGGGTCGATGCCCACACCAAGCGGCTGGTGTTCTCCGATGCTCTGGACCTGCCGCGCGCCATCGGTCTGTACCAGCACTTTGCCGACCGCGTGCAGACCGGCTTTGGCATCGGCACCAACCTTAGCAACGACCTCGGCCCCGCCCCACTGAACATCGTGATGAAACTGACCCGCTGCAATCACCAGTCTGTGGCAAAGCTCTCTGACAGCCCGGGCAAGACGCTGTGCGACGATGCCACTTTCCTGGCCTATCTGCGGCAGGTGTTCCAGCTGCCCCCGGAACCACGGAGCGTCTCCCATGCGTGATCCCCTGAAAGTGAGCCTTGCCCAGGTCGATTACACGGTCAACGATTTCGACCAGAATGCCGCGCGTATCGAAGCGGTGATCGCCGGTGCCGGCAGCACCGACCTGATCGTTTTTTCGGAGCTGGCACTGAGCGGTTATTACCCGCAGGACCTGCTGCTCGAACCCGACTTCGTCGACCGCCAGCAGGTCGCGCTCGAGCGCGTGCTGAGCGCCTCGCGCGGCTGCGAAGCCCACCTCGTGCTGGGGCTGGTCACGCGCCACGAGGGCATCGGCAAGCCGCTGCGCAATTCCCTGGCGCTGATCCACCGCGGCGAAGTGCTGCTGACGTATCACAAGCAGCTGCTGCCGACCTACAACATCTTCGACGAGCGACGGCACTTCGAGCCCGGCGGGCGGCATGCCGCCCTGGCGCACATCCGCGGCTGGGCCGTCGGGTTCCTGATCTGCGAGGACGGCTGGAACGACGAGGAACTGGACTACGCGGTCAATCCGCTCGAAGACCTTGCCGAAGCCGGCGCGCAGATCGTGATATCGATCAACGCCAGTCCGTCGAACATCGGCAAGCGGGCCCAGCGCCACCGCATTTTCGGTCTGGCAAGCCAGCGCTACGGCCTTCCGATCGTCTATGTGAACCAGGTGGGCGGCAACGATCAGCTGGTGTTCGATGGCGCCTCGTTCATCGCCGCTCCGGCGGGCCTGGTGTTCGAGTCGCCGCGTTTCGTCGAAAGCTGCCAGACGGTCGAGTTCACTGCCGAGGGCATCGGTCTGCCGGGCGGACTGCCTCTGCCCGAGCTCGCACCGGCGCTGCCGGACTGCGAGTTCTACTACCGCCAGATCCTGCTGGGGCTGCAGGACTATTGTCGCAAGATCGGCTTCCGGTCGGTGGTCATCGGCAGCTCCGGTGGCATCGATTCGGCGCTGACACTGGCGCTGGCCGCCGATGCGCTGGGGCCCGAGAACGTCGTGGCGGTGACGATGCCCTCACGGTTTTCGAGCGCGGGCAGCGTCGACGATTCGGTCGTGCTGTGCGAGCGGTTGGGCGTGAAGCTCTTCGAGCATCCGATCGGCGCCCTCTATGACACCTATCTGGGCGGCTTCGACGCGGCGTTCGGCGTGCCCGCGTCCGGGCTCACCCGCGAGAATCTGCAGGCGCGGATCCGCGGGGCGGTGCTGATGGCGTATTCGAACCACTTCGGCCATCTGGTGCTGTCGACCGGCAACAAGAGCGAGATCAGTGTCGGCTACGCCACGCTGTACGGCGACATGTGCGGTGGCCTGAATCTCATCGGCGATCTCTACAAGACCGAAGTCTTCGCGCTGGCCCGCTGGTACAACGAAAGGGCCGGCACCGACATCATCCCGCGCGCGATTCTCGAGAAGCCGCCGTCGGCAGAACTGGCGCCCGACCAGAAGGACACCGATTCGCTGCCGCCTTACGAAGTGCTCGACGAGATCCTGAAGCTGCGCATCGAAGGCACCTATCTGAGACCCGACGAGTTTGCCGAGGCCTCGCGCTTCGTCGCCGATCTCGATCGGCGCGATGGCGGCGAACTGCACCGCCGGGTGCGGCTGCTGATCGCCCGCAGCGAGTTCAAGCGCAAGCAGGCCGCGCCCATCATCCGGCTGCGTGGGCGGGCCTTCGGAACCGGCCGCCAGGTGCCGCTGGCGGCACATTTCACCTGAGCCGCTGCGGGCCGCGAGCGACACGCGTGCACACCGAGTGCGACCTTGCGGCGCCGCCCCGACTTTCTCTGAGGAACTTCCATGAACCCAGCTCTGCAGCCGACACCCGCCGCCAACCTGACCGCGGTGCTGATCGGCCGCTTCCAGCCCTTCCATCACGGACACCAGGCACTGCTCGAGCGGGCCCTGCGGGAAGGCGAGCGTGTCGTCGTGGTGCTGGGCTCGGCCATGCAGGCGCGCAGTCCGAAGCATCCCTTCACCTGGGAGGAGCGCGCGGCGATGGTGCGCAGCGCCGCCGGAGATCGGGCGCATCGCCTGCATTTTCTGCCGGTTCGCGACTATTACGACGACGCCCGCTGGGTGCGCGCGGTGGTCGATGGAGTCCATGCGGTTGCAGGAAAGGGCGGACCGGTCGCACTGATCGGTCACGACAAGGACGCCACCAGCTACTACCTCAACCGGTTCAGCGCCTGGCAGCAGGTGATGGAGGAGCGGCGGCCCGGCGTCGACGCGACGCCGATCCGGCGGGTGCTGTTCAGTGGCGCACCGCCTCAGGCCGTGCTGGAGGTCCTGCGCGAGCAGGTGCCGGCGCCGGTGCACGACTATCTGCGCGCGTGGATCGAGCTGCCCTTTCACAAGACGCTGACCGATGCCTGGCTGAACATCCGGACGCAGCGCGAAAAATGGGCCAGCGCACCGTATCCGCCGGTCTTTGTCACGGTCGACGCCGTGGTGCGGGGCGACGACAAGGTGCTGCTGATCCGTCGGGGCCGCGAGCCGGGTGCGGGCCTGTGGGCCCTGCCCGGGGGCTTTCTCGACCAGGACGAGCGGCTTTTCCAGGCGGCGATGCGCGAGCTGCGCGAGGAAACCAGCATCGGGCTGCTGCAGGTGTCGCTCGAGGACGCGTTCCGGTCCTCGAAGGTGTTCGATCACCCGCAACGCTCACAGCGCGGACGGACCATCACCCATGCGCACTTCTTCGATCTGGGCCCGCACACGCCGGAGGTGCAGGCCGCCGATGATGCGGCCGACGCGAGGTGGGTGCCGATCGCCGAGCTTTGCGCGATGGAGACCGAGCTGTTCGAGGACCACTTCGCCATCCTCGACCACTTCCTGGAACTGACCCCGCGGTGACGGCAGGCGGCGCCCGCGACAGGGCCGGCTGAGCCGGGCTCAGCCGCGGCAAGCCCGGCTCAGTCGGGCCGGCGGTCGTGACCACCGACCCTGCGGCTGCGCTCCGCCTCGATCACCAGCAGGGCCTGGTGCTCGGGCACGCCCACCTGCTGCAGCTCTGCATGGGCCATCTGCAAGGCCGATTCGAGCGTCTCGGGGGTGACCAGTGTCGCCCCGACGTCGAGCAGTTCGCGCGCATGCGCCTCGTCCCTCGAGCGCGCGAACACCGGCAGTTCGGGATAGAGCTGCCGGATGGCGCGCACCGCCTGCATCGCGAGCGCCGGCTGGTCCATCGTGATGACCACGGCCGCCGCCTGGCCTGCATGCAGTCGGGCCAGCAGTTCCGCCCGGGCGGCGTTGCCATAGACCGCCGGTATGCCCTCGGCGCGCAGCCGGGCGACGAGATTGGCGTCCTGCTCGATCGCGACGAACCGAACCTGCTGGCTGGCGAAGACATCGATCAGCAGCTTGCCGACGCGTCCGCAGCCGGCCACGATCACATGACCGGTCATGCCGTTCGGAATGTCGCCGTCGGGGATCGTGCCCGAAGCGACCTGGCCTGCGTCGATCCGGCCGCCCAGCCAGACCGCGAAGTGAGACATGGCTGGTGTGATGTACAGGCTCGCACTGACGACCAGCAGCATGAACTGCCCCACACGGGAGTCGAGCAGTCCGCTGACCAGCGCCGCGCCCACGACAATGAATGCGAACTCGCCCCCCTGGCCCAGCAGCAGTCCGGCCTCCACCGCCTGCCCGCGGCGCAGGCCGCACAGGCGGAAGGCGGCCGCCGCGAGGCCGCCCTTGATGGCCACCAGACCGATCACCGACAACGCGAGCCACAGCGGCTCGCGCGCGATCTCGCGCAGGTCGAGCCGCATGCCCACCGCCATGAAGAAGAGTCCCATCAGCAGACCCTTGAACGGTTCGATGGTGATCTCGACCTCGTGGCGGAACTCGGTCTCGGCCAGCAGCAGCCCCGCCAGGAAGGCGCCCAGCGCCATTGACAGTCCGGCCGCTGCTGTCAGTCCGGCGATGCTCAGCGTCGTCAGCAACGTGAGCGCGACGAACACCTCGGGCTGGCGCTGGCGGGTGAAGCCGCGGAACATCGGTCCGACGGCTCGCCGACCGACGACCAGCACCAGGCCGACGGCAACCACCGACTTCAGGCCGGCGAGGGCGAGCATCGAACCGATCGCCCCGTGCGAAGGCGCAGCGAGAATGTCGATC
>DAONCJ010000335.1:0-4755 GCA_035401985.1 Burkholderiaceae bacterium
GATAGCCCTGCACCATCACATGGGCGTCGCGCAGCAGCGCCGTCAGCGCGTCGCGGTCGGCGGGCTGATCGAGATCGAGATGGGTGGACAGCTTGCCGCGACTGGTGTCGGCGATCGCTTCGATGTTGGGCAGGTGCGGCGCGTTCACCAGCATCACATCCGCCCCGTAGGCGGCCAGGGTGCGGCCGCACACCGGCCCGGCCAGGATGCGGGTCAGATCGAGCACGCGCAGCCCCTGCAGCGGCCGCGCGTCGAGCGCAAGGGCGGGCAGCGGCCGAGGCGGCGCATCGCCGATCCGCTCGATGCTGACCAGTGGCAGCGCCGCAATCGCGGCAGCCTGCGGATGGGCATCCCACTGCTCGAAGCTGCGCGCGGCAGCGGCGACAAGACCAGCCTCGGCGGCGGCCGACTCGAAGGCTTCAGCCTGCCAGCCAGCCAGCGCCGCCGCGACAGCCTCGCGTCCGGTGTCCGGGCCGGGCGGGCATCCGAGCAGCCGCAGCGTGCCGTCGCGGTGATGGGCGAAGTTGGTGTGCAGTCGGACCCACTGCGCGGGCTCCGACTCGCCGCAGCGGTAGAGACCCGCGATCTTGTCCCATGTCGGCGGCGTGTGGCCGTCGACCGAGAACACGCCCATGCATTCGATCGCGGCATCATGCCGCGACACCGCGACCGTCTGCTCTGCACCGTTGCGGGCACGCCCCATCTCCGCCGCAGCCAGCGCGGCCGCCGCGATGCTGCTCTGCGCCGCCACATCGACCGCAAAGGACGAGGGCAGCACCGGCTGCTCGCCGCTCAGTTCGAGCCGTTCGAGTGCCTGCCTGTCGAGCCCTGCGCCCGTCCAGAGGTCGGCCACGACCGTCTCGGCCGGCAAAGCGGCCCGGTCGGGGGAAACTGCATCGATCGTCTGCATGGCGGCTCCTTCTTCGGGTGGGCGCCGGACAGGATCCCGGCCCGCCCATTTCAAGCTGCATCGCTGCTATCGTCAACGTTGATTCAGTCGATCAACCCCCACGGAGAGCGGGCCCGATGACCGCATTCATGGATGCTCCGCAGGCGGCGGCACGGCTGGGTGTTTCCCGGCAGACGCTGTACGCCTATGTCAGTCGCGGCCTGCTGGCGGCAAGCACCGATGCCGCTTCCCGGCGCAGCCTTTACCCGGCGGCGCAGGTCGAACAGCTGCTGCAGCGGCGCGCTCGCGGCCGTCGTCCCGGTCAGGCGGCCAAGGCCGCGCTTGCCTGGGGACTGCCCGTGCTTTCGTCGGAGCTCACGCTGATCGAGGGCGGCGAGCTGTTCTATCGCGGCCGACCGGCCATCGACCTGGCTCGGGAGGCCAGTCTCGAGGAGGCTGCCTGTCTGCTGTGGGGCAGCCAGACTGGCGACGCATTCGGCACGAAAGCCCCGGCCATGCCGGCGGGCTGGTCGCGCCAGGTCAGCCGCCATCAGTCCGTGCCCGGCCCTCAGCGCCTGATGACGCTGTTCACGATGCTGCAGGCGCATCGATTCTCGCCGCTGGCGCAGGGCAACGACGGCCATGTTCCAGCCACCTGCGGGACGCTGCTTCGGTTGATGACCGCCGCCGTGACCGGAGTCGCGGCCAGCGCACTCCCGGTGCATGAGCAGCTTGCCGCGCACTGGCGGCTGAACCCCGCCGGCGCCCAACGGATACGCCAGGCGCTGGTGCTGTGCGCCGACCATGAACTGAACGCCAGCAGCTTCACCGCGCGCTGCGTGGCGTCGACCGGTGCAGACCTTGGCGCAGCCGTGACCGCAGGACTGGCGGCTCTGTCGGGCGCCTGGCATGGCGGGATGAGTGCAAGGGTCGAGGCCCTGCTCGATGAGCTGGCCGGCTGTCGCTCGATCCGGGGCGCCCTGCGAGCCCGGCTGGCCCGCGAGCCGTACCTGCCGGGCTTCGGACATCAGCTGTACCCGTCGGGCGATCCACGCGCGCGGATGATCCTGCAGGGCCTGCCGCTGGAGGCGCCGATCGGCCGGCTGATCGCCGCGGCGCGCGAGCTGACCGGCCAGGCGCCATCGCTGGATCTGGCGCTGGTGGCGTTGCGCCGTTCTTTGGGGATGCCACCGGGCAGCGCGTTCGCGCTGTTCGCGATCGGACGGACCGTCGGCTGGCTGGCGCATGCGCTGGAACAGCGCGAACTGCATCAGCTGATCCGGCCGCGGGCAGCGTATGTCGGGCCTCGGCCTCAAGCAGCGCCTGCAGCGGGCCGGGTGGTGCGCCCGCTCGGCGCCAGCCGCGAGCGACCGGGATGAGCCGCCGATAACGCCAAGCGCATCGCCGCGCGCAGCCGATGAACGCCGCGCAGCAGCGCGCGGCTTCAGCGGGTCAGCGACTCAGCCGAGCTGACCGTGGCACTGCTTGTATTTCTTGCCGGACCCGCACGGGCAGGGATCGTTGCGGCCGATCTTGCTGCCGAAGCGGCGCATCGGCTGGGCCGGCTGCGGATCTCCGGCCGGGACCTGCTGCAATGCCAGGGCGATCGACTCGGGATCGGCCCCTTCGGCCGCGGCAGCGGCTTCGTCGAACTCGGCGTGGGTGTAGCTGACGCTGCCGTAGTTCTGCGTCTGCTGCTGCTCGATCGACGCTTCGGCCTGCCGCGCTTCCTCGGGGCTCTGGATCCGCACGGTCATCAGCACCCGCGTGACGTCGTTGCGCACCCTCGCCTGCATCAGTCCGAACAGCTCGAATGCCTCCCGCTTGTATTCCTGCTTCGGGTTCTTCTGGGCATAACCGCGCAGGTGAATGCCCTGGCGCAGGTAGTCGAGCGCGGCCAGATGCTCGCGCCAATGCTGGTCGATCGCCTGCAGCATGATCGAACGCTCGAAGCCGGCGAAGGTTTCGCGGCCGACCGCGTCTACCTTGGCCGCGTAGGCTTCGTCGGCAGCCTTCAGCACCGCCGCGAGAATGTCCTCGTCCGACGCGTCGGCTGCTTTCGCCACGATGTCGGTCAGCGGCACGTCCATCTGCCATTCGGCCTCGAGTGCCTTCTGCAGTCCGGCCACGTCCCACTGTTCCTCGACCGTGTTCTCGGGCACGTGCTGACGGAACAGCTCGGTGAACACGCGATGACGCAGATCGGTGATGCGATCGGCAAATTCGTCGCTGTCGAGCAGCGCGTTGCGATCGGCGTACACGACCTTGCGCTGATCGTTGGCGACGTCGTCGTATTCGAGGAGCTGCTTGCGGATGTCGAAGTTTCGTGCCTCGACCTTGCGCTGCGCACTCTCGATCGAGCGCGAGACGATGCCCGCCTCGATCGCCTCGCCCTCGGGCAGCTTCAGGCGATCCATGATGGCCTTGAGCCGGTCGCCCGCGAAGATCTTGAGCAGCGGATCGTCCATCGACAGGTAGAACCGCGACGAGCCCGGATCGCCCTGGCGTCCGGAACGTCCCCGCAGCTGATTGTCGATGCGCCGTGACTCGTGGCGCTCGGTGCCGATGATGTGCAGTCCGCCCGCGGCGATGACCTGATCATGCAGCGACTGCCACTCGGTACGGAACTTTTCGGCCCGCGCCTCGCGCTCGTCGTCGGGAACCGAAGGGTCGGCCATCAGCAGATCGACCTGCTTGCCGACGCTGCCCCCGAGCACGATGTCGGTGCCGCGGCCCGCCATGTTGGTGGCGATGGTCAGCATCTTGGGTCGGCCGGCCTGCGCGACGATCTCGGCCTCGCGCGCATGCTGCTTGGCGTTCAGGACCTGGTGCGGCAGCTTCTCCTTGGTCAGCAGGTCGGAGAGCAGCTCGGAGCTTTCGATGCTGGTGGTGCCCACCAGCACCGGCTGGCCACGCTGATAGCAGTCGCGGATGTCGGCGAGGATCGCGTTGTATTTCTCCTGGGCGGTGCGGAACACCTGGTCCTGGCGGTCCTGACGCACCATCGGACGGTGCGTCGGCACGACCACCGTCTCGAGCGAATAGATTTCCTGAAACTCGTAGGCTTCGGTATCGGCCGTGCCCGTCATGCCGGCGAGCTTGCCGTACATGCGAAAGTAATTCTGGAAGGTGATCGACGCCATCGTCTGGTTCTCGGCGTTGATCTCGACCCCCTCCTTCGCCTCGACAGCCTGGTGCAGGCCGTCGCTCCAGCGGCGTCCCGACATCAGCCGGCCGGTGAACTCGTCGACGATGATGACCTCGCCGTTCTGCACAACGTATTGCTGATCCTTCAGGAACAGCGTGTGCGCGCGCAAGGCCGCCATCAGGTGATGCATCAGGCTGATATTGGCGGCGTCGTAAAGGCTCGCACCTTCGGCCAGCATGCCCTGCTCGGTCAGGATGCGTTCGGCCTTCTCGTGGCCGCTTTCGGACAGATGGACCTGGTGCCCCTTGCGGTCGACCCAGTAGTCGCCCGGGGGCTCGGGCTCATTGGCCTTCGGCTCGGACTCCATCGGATCGAGCAGCCTGGGCACGGCATTCATGCGCTGGTACATCTCGGTGTGGTCTTCGGCCTGACCCGAGATGATCAGCGGTGTGCGCGCCTCGTCGATGAGGATGGAGTCGACCTCGTCGACGATCGCATAGAAGAGCTCGCGCTGGCGGCGATCGCCGGGCGAGTACTCCATGTTGTCGCGCAGATAGTCGAAGCCGAATTCGTTGTTGGTGCCGTAGGTGATGTCGCAGGCGTAAGCGGCGCGGCGCGAATCGTCATCGATGTTGGGCACGATGACGCCGACCGACATGCCGAGGAACTTGTAGATCTGGCCCATCCACTCGCTGTCGCGGCGGGCGAGATAGTCGTT
>DAONCJ010000336.1:0-4748 GCA_035401985.1 Burkholderiaceae bacterium
GTTCGTTGGCCAGCACGTTGAGCAGCACCTCGGAATCGGACTCGGTGTTGATGTGCCGGCGGTCGCGCCGGAACATGTCGTCCTTCAACTGCTCGGAGTTGGTCAGATTCCCGTTGTGGACCAGCGTGATCCCGAAGGGCGCGTTGACATAGAACGGCTGCGCCTCTTCGGAGTCACCGGCCGATCCGGCGGTGGGATAGCGGACATGCGCGATGCCCGAGTTGCCCGGCAAGGAACGCATGTTGCGCGTCCGGAAGACGTCCCGCACCTGGCCGTTGCCCTTGTGCATGCCGAACTTCTTGCCCATCGCGGTGGCAATGCCGGCTGCGTCCTGGCCGCGGTGCTGCAGCAGCAGCAGACCGTCATAGAGCAGTTGATTGACCGGGGTTCGGGATACCACACCGAGGATTCCGCACATCGTCGCTCTCGCTTTCAGGTCGTTCTGATGCCGCTCAACCGCTGCGGCAGAAAAGGCTCGATCTGGTGGACGATCGCCTCGAGCAGCGGGCGGCTGAACGCATTGAGCCAGCCCGCCCCGCGATCAGCGCCCATCAGGTGCGCCGCGCCCACCACCAGCACGATCAGTATCGCGGCCCGAGCCACCCCGAAGAGTGCGCCGGTCAGGCGGTCCACGCCACCCAGTCCGCTGGCCCTCAGGCCCTTGGCCAGTGCGCCGCCGATCATCCGCACCAGCAGGAAAAGCACCAGGAAAAGAATGACCCAGACGACCATCGCATGCTGGGTCCAGCCCGTGCTGGCGATAACCATCGGCGCCAGCAGCGGGGTGCCGATCAGTGCCGCCACCCACGAGGCCAGGCCGAAGACAGTCCGGGCCAGACCCGTGAAAAAACCGTACCCGGTGGACAGCCCGAGCGTCAACAGCACGAACCAGTCCCACCCGGTCAACGGGGGCAGCGACATGCGGGCAATGACCTGATCGGGCGCATCAGTAGGCGACCACCGAGACTTCGACACCGGCCGCTCGCAGGCGATTGCGCGCCTGCTCGGCCGCCTCGCGCGTGGCGTACGGGCCGACCCGCACACGGATACGATCGCCCTGCTGTGTCTTGACGCGTTCGGTGTAGGCCTTGCCGCCGACCTTGCGTACCCGCTCGGCCTGCTCGTTGGCGGCTTTTTCACTGGCGAACGCGCCGACCTGCAGGTGAAAAACGCCAGCCCGGGCGTCGGGCTTGGTGTCCGCCTTGGGCGCCGGCTTGGCCTCGGACTTGGCCTCGGCTTTCGGTGCCGGCTTGGCCTCTGGCTTGGCCTCTGGCTTGGCCTCTGGCTTGGCCTCTGGCTTGGCTTCTGTCTTGGCCTCGGCCTTGACCACCGGCTTGGGTTCTGTCTTGGCCTCGGCCTTGACCACCGGCTTGGGTTCGGGCTTTGCCTCGGGCTTGAACTCCGGCTTCGATTGGACACTGGCCACTGCAGCGGCCGCTGGTGCAGGGGTCGGGATAGATCCGGCCGACGTCGGTGCTGCGGCTGCGGCTGCGGGGGCCGAGGCGGTCGACGGCGGGGCCGCGCTTGCCGGAGCCACCGATGCTGCGTCCGGGGGGGCCGGCGGGGTACCCGATTCGGTGCCGACCTCCGGGCCGGCTTTCTCGGCAGGTGCTGCCGGCATCGGCACGGAAGGTGTCGACGGGCCCTGGCCCGGCTTGTCACCGCCATCGGCCCGTTCGGTCACGGGAGTGTCGCGCGACGGTATCCGAACCTGGACGTCGTCCCGGACCTGTCGCGGCTCGGAGTCGAGGATGAGCGGCAACACGATGGCTGCGAGCAGCGCAAGCGCCGCCGCTCCGACGACCCTGCGACGCGCGCGTTTTTTTTGCGGCAACGCGGGATCGAGCGAGCCGTTTTGAGCATCCGACGGATTTCGCGAGGCCATGACTTAACGGGTGCCGCCGGAAGTACGCCGCCAAGCGAGCACGTCGGCGACGGTGAGGAAAGAACCGAAGACCACGATTCTATCACCCTCCTCCGCCTGACTGAGGGCATAAACCAGAGCCTCGCGGGGGCTTGAAAACGGCTGGACGGTGCGCTGCGCGCTCACCCCTGCACCGGCGCTCTCCAGTGCCAGCACCAGTTCATCCGTACCGGCGGCACGGGCGCCCGGCAACGCCACTGGCAGCCAATGCTCGACCCGATCGCGCAGGTGGCCGATGATGCCGCCCAGATCCTTGTCGCGCATTGCGCCAAAGACCGCCCATGTGCTGGTGAAGAAGCCCATGTTGTCCAGATTGCTGGCCAGATGCGCGGCCGCATGGGGGTTGTGGGCGACGTCCAGCACGACCGCGGGCCGGCCTGGCAGGACCTGGAACCGACCCGGCAGTTCGACCGTCGCCAGCCCCTGGCGCACCGCCTGCTGGGTCACCGGCAGCCGGTCGCGCAACGCCTCGAGCGCAGCCAGCACGCCGGACGCATTGAGCAGCTGGTTGGCGCCGCGCAGGGCCGGATAGGCGAGGCTGCTGCGCCGCACCGCCCGCCCGCCGTAGGACCACTGCTGACGATCCCCGGAATAATTGAAGTCCCGACCGAAAAGCCGCAGATCGGCCCCGATCTCGCGGGCATAGTCGATCAGCGTGGACGGCGGCACGGGATCGGCGCAGATTGCCGGTCGACCGGTGCGAAAGATATGGGCCTTCTCCCAGCCGATCGCATCGCGCGTGCCGCCCAGGTACTCGATGTGATCGATGTCGACACAGGTGACGATCGAGCAGTCGGCGTCGATCAGGTTGACCGCGTCGAGGCGCCCGCCCAGCCCCACCTCGAGGATGACGACATCGGGCGAGTGCGACTGGAACCAGCGCAGGATCGCCAGCAGCGTGAACTCGAAATACGTGAGCTCCACGTCGCCGCGCGCCTGCTCGACCGCCGCCATGTGCTCGGCCAGTTCGTCATCGCTGGCCGATTCGCCCAGAAAGCGCGCCCGCTCGTTGAATTCGAGCAGATGGGGCGAGGTGTGCAAGGCCACCTTGTAGCCCGCCGCCAGCAGGATCGACTCGAGCATGGCGCAGGTCGAGCCCTTGCCGTTGGTGCCGCCGACCGTGATCACCGGGCATTCGAATCCGGTGCCCAGCACTTTGGCCACCGAGCGCACCCGGTCCAGGCCCATCGCAATGCCCCGCGGATGCAGACGCTCGGCCCAGTCGAGCCACTCCGGCAAAGTGCGCGGTGGCAATGTTCAGGCGACCGCGTCGCTGGGTTGGCGCAGCAGCATGGCGAGCATGCGGGCGATCTCGTCGCGCATCACACGGCGATCGAGGATCATGTCGATCGCGCCTTTCTCGACCAGGAACTCGGCCCGCTGGAAGCCTTCGGGCAGCTTCTCGCGCACCGTCTGCTCGATCACGCGCGGGCCGGCGAAGCCGATCAGCGCGCGCGGCTCGGCAATCACGACGTCACCGAGGAAACAGAAGCTGGCCGACACACCGCCCATTGTCGGGTCGGTCAGCACCGAAATGTAAGGCAGGCGCTTGTCGGCCAGTCGGGTCAGCATCGCGGTGGTCTTGGCCATCTGCATCAGCGACAGCACCCCTTCCTGCATGCGCGCCCCGCCCGATGCCGCCACAGAGATGAAAGGCACCTTCTGCTCGATCGCCGCCTGGACGCCGCGCGCGAACCGCTCGCCCACGACAGAGCCCATCGAGCCGCTGATGAATTCGAACTCGAAGACCGCCAGCACGACCGGCAAGGTGCGGATCGAACCACCCATCACGACCAACGCATCGGTCTCTTCGGTGTCGTCGAGCGCCTCCTGGAGCCGCTCGGTGTACTTGCGGCTGTCCTTGAACTTGAGCACGTCGACCGGCAGCACTTCCTGACCAATCTCGTAGCGGCCTTCAGCATCGAGCAGGCAATCGATCCGCCGGCGGGCGCGCATCCGCAGATGGTGACCGCACTTCGGGCAGACGCTCAGGCTGCTTTCGAGATCAGCGCCGTACAACACCGAATCGCAGGCCGGGCACTTGACCCAAAGGCCTTCGGGCACGCGCTTGGCGCCCAGGTTCGAGCGTTTGATCCGGGGCGGCAGCAGCTTGTCGAGCCATGTCATGGAGCGTATTCCCTGAGGTTCAGTTCGCACCGGCGGCGGGCGCATCGAGCGCCTGACGGATGCCGGCCGTGAATTGCCGCGCGCGCTCGGGCGCGCCAGCGGGTTCGCCTTCTTCGATGACCTGAATCATACGGGTTCCGATGATCACGGCGTCGGCGACTTCACCGACAGCGCGCGCCGTGACACCGTCGCGGATACCGAAACCGACACCGACCGGCAGACGGGTGCGCGATTTGATCACGTCGACCCGGCGGCGCACATCGGCGATGTCCATCGTTCCGCCGGTGATGCCCTTCAGGGACACGTAGTACACATAGCCGCGGGCCAGATTCAGCACTTCGGCAATGCGCTCGTCGGTCGAGGTCGGGGCCAGCAGAAAGATCGGATCGATTCCGCGGCTGCCCATCAATTCGGCAAACGCGTGCGACTCCACCGGCGGATAGTCGACCACGATCACGCCGTCGACGCCGGCGGCACGCGCCTCGTCGGCGAAGCGCTCGGCCCCCATCCGTTCGATCGGATTCGCGTAGCCCATCAGCACGACCGGCGTCGCATCGTCGTGCGCGCGAAAGGCCTTCACATAGCCAAGCACGTCGCGCATGCCGACACCCAGGGCAAGGGCCTGCTCGTTGGCGCGCTGGATCGTCGGGCCGTCGGCCATCGGGTCGGAGAACGGCACGCCGAGTTCGATCACATC
>DAONCJ010000337.1:0-4746 GCA_035401985.1 Burkholderiaceae bacterium
CGATGCAATGGGCGCTCACAGGCGCCTGGCCAGGCAAAAGAACACGGGATAACCGCGCAGCAAGGCATTCAAGCAACGGAGGAGAAGTCGATGGAAATGGTGAACCACACGGTGATCAACCTGATCATCTTCGTGCTGGCCATCTACGTGGGCTACCACGTGGTCTGGACCGTCACCCCGGCGCTGCACACGCCGCTGATGGCCGTGACCAACGCCATCTCGGCCATCGTCATCGTCGGCGCCATGCTGGCCGCCGCCCTGACCGAAACCACCCTGGGCAAGACCATGGGCGTGCTGGCCGTGGCGCTGGCGGCGGTCAACGTCTTCGGCGGATTCCTGGTGACGCGCCGCATGCTCGAGATGTTCAAGAAGAAGGAGCCCAAGGCACGGGTCGGAGGTCACTCGTGAATTCACGCGGATTTGTCATTCTGCTGGTCTTCGCCGTCGCGGCTTCCATCGCACTGGGTCTGATCGTCGAACGCTTCACCGCGCCGGGCATGGAGCGCACGTTCTGGTTTGCTGTCGCGCTGGCTGCCGTCATCTTTCCGGCCGGCTGGTATGCCGAACGTCGCGGCTGGGTGAAGGGCGTATGGCGCGCGGGCGGCGACCCGCCGCCGCCCCTCACTGAACCGCCTGCCGGGGGCGATGCCGCCCCCGCTACCCGCCAGTCGAGCGGAGAGCCGAAATGAGTCTGAGCCTGAACCTGGTTGTCCTGCTGTACCTGATCGCCTCGATCTGCTTCATCCAGGCCCTGAAGGGCCTGTCCCACCCCACCACCTCGATCCGCGGCAACGTGTTCGGCATGACCGGCATGGCGATCGCGGTCGTCACCACGGTCGCCCTGATCGCGAAGATGTCGCAGCAGATGGCCGGCGCCTCGGCCACCGGCTCGGGCAGCGGGTTCGTCACTGGCATCGCCTGGGTGCTGGGTGGTCTGGTCGTGGGCGGCGGGGCCGGCGCCATCATGGCCAAGCGGGTCGAGATGACCAAGATGCCCGAGCTGGTCGCCTTCATGCACAGCATGATCGGCCTGGCTGCGGTGTTCATCGCAATCGCCTGCGTGGCTGAACCCTGGGCGTTCAACATCGTCGCCAAGGGACAGCCGATCCCGACCGGCAACCGGCTCGAGCTCTTCATCGGCAGCTTTGTCGGCGCCATCACGTTCTCGGGCTCGGTCATCGCGTTCGGCAAGCTGTCGGGCAAGTACAAGTTCCGGCTGTTCCAGGGCGCTCCGGTGTCGTTCGCCGGCCAGCACATGCTCAATCTGCTGCTCGGACTGGCGATGCTGGGCTTCGGCCTGTGGTTCGTCGCCACGCAGGAATGGATGCCCTTCTGGGCCATGCTCGCGATCGCCTTCGTGCTGGGCGTGCTGATCATCATCCCGATCGGCGGCGCCGACATGCCGGTGGTGGTGTCGATGCTGAACAGCTACTCGGGATGGGCCGCGGCAGGCATCGGCTTCTCGCTGAACAACAGCATGCTGATCATCGCCGGCTCGCTGGTCGGGTCATCCGGCGCGATCCTGTCCTACATCATGTGCAAGGCGATGAACCGCTCGTTCTTCAACGTGATCCTGGGCGGCTTCGGCGGTGAAACGGCGGCAGCCTCGGGCGACGCCACGCAGGCGCAGCGCCCGGTCAAGTCGGGCTCGGCGGACGACGCGGCCTTCCTGCTGAGCAATGCCGACACGGTCATCATCGTGCCGGGCTACGGCCTGGCCGTGGCGCGCGCCCAGCATCCCCTGAAGGAGCTGGCGCAGAAGCTCATCGAGAAAGGCATCACGGTCAAGTACGCGATCCATCCGGTGGCGGGGCGCATGCCAGGCCACATGAACGTGCTGCTGGCCGAGGCCGAAGTGCCGTACGACCAGGTCTTCGAGATGGAGGACATCAACTCCGAGTTCTCGGACACCGACGTGGTGCTGGTGCTGGGCGCCAACGACGTGGTCAATCCGGCGGCCAAGGATCCCAAGTCGTCGATCGCGGGGATGCCGATTCTCGAGGCCTACAAGGCGCGTCAGGTGATCGTGAACAAGCGCAGCATGGCCTCGGGCTATGCGGGCCTGGACAACGAACTGTTCTACATGGAACGCACCATGATGGTCTTCGGTGACGCAAAGAAGGTGATCGAAGACATGGTCAAGGCCGTCGAGTAGCCGCGGCCCGGATGCGCATCCAGCTGCTCTCCGACCTCCACCTCGAGACCGAAACCTTCGAGCCTCAACCCTCGCCGTCGGCCGATCTGCTGATCCTGGCCGGCGACATCAATGCCGGCCACGGCGGCCTCGACCTGTTCGCCCGCTGGCCGGTGCCGGTCGTCTACATCGCCGGCAATCATGAGTTCGACAGTCGCGATGTCGACTCGGCGACGGCCGAACTGCGCGAGCACTGCCAGCGCCTGGGCATCACGATGCTCGAGCGCGAATCGCTGGTACACACGCATGAGGGGCGGCGCTACCGCCTGCTCGGCACCACGCTGTGGTGCGATTTCGATCTGCTCGGCGCTCACGATCGCATCCGCTGCATGAAGGCCGGCGCGTACTTCCTCGACAAGGTGCAGTGCTCGACGCGGTACGGCGAGGCATTCTCCGCGCCGCAGGTGCGCGACGAATTCACGCGCTGCCGCGAATGGCTGAGCCAGCAGCTCACCCTCGGGCGCCGCGGACCGCGCTGGGACGAGACCATCGTCATCACGCATTTCGCGCCCTCGGCCCGCAGCGCCGACCCGCGCTACGGCCTGCAGCCCGCCTCGGCCAGCTTCTGCAGCAATTGCGAAGACCTGATGGGCCGCGCGGGCCTGTGGATCCACGGGCACCTGCATTGCCGGCACGACTATGTGATCGCCGGGACGCGCGTGGTGTGCAATGCTAGGGGCCATGTGAGCCGCGGCGAAGCCGACGATCACGACCCGCTGCAGGTGCTTGAGATCTGAGCGCCCGGGCGCATCTACGGCGCAGCCACCGCTGTCCAGGAGTCCTTCATGAGCCAGATCGTGCCGCAAGCCTCCTCGCCCCACCCCGCGCCCGATGAGCGGCTGCGCCGCATCTGCCAGCTCGACTACGGACTGCACATCTTCGGCCTGCTTTTCTCGCTGGGCCTGCTGTCGGTGGTGGCGCTCATCATCAACTACATCAAGCGCGACGAAGCGGCCGGCACGATCTACGCCAGTCACATGAGCTGGATGATTGCCACCTTCTGGTGGACGCTGTTCTGGGTGGTGGTGCTGTTCGTCCCCAACTTCCTGCTGTCGATCGTCAGCTTCGGGCTGCTGAGCTGGCTGTTCCTGCTGCCGGGTGTCTGGTTCCTGTACCGGATGCTGAAAGGACTGCTGCGCCTGTCCGACAATCGGCCAATACCCTGACCGGGAGGCTCCCATGAGCCCATTGCACAGCCCCACCCCGATGCGCCGCGCTCTGCTCGGCGCCGGGCTGCTCGGCGCCGTCGCAGCCGTCAGCGGTTGCGCCACCTCCTCTGTCATCGTCGTTGCCCCCCAGCCGCTGCCGGTTCCGCGGGTGCGGGTCGGCGACCGCTGGCGCTACGTGGTCATCAACCAGTTCAACGGCAACAAGGCTGGCGAGGTGCTCGCCCAGGTGCGCACCGTCGCGCCGCAGCTGCTGGTCGAGCTGACCGGCGACCGGGGCGTGCGTCACGGCGACGAGCTGTATTCGGCGCCATGGCAGGTGATCCAGGAGCCGTTCTACGACATGGTCCAGATCTTCGACGCACCGATTCCGCTGCTGCCGGCCGGCGTTCCGCTGGGCCAGTCGCTATTGGTGCGCTCGGCATATCGGATCCCCGGTTACGACGCCCGCTATTTCTGGCATGTGCGCACCGAACCCGTCCAGTGGGAGCGCGTGCGCGTGCCGGCCGGCGAGTTCGACGCGCTGCGGGTGCAGCGCGACATCACCTTCGTGCACTCGGACCGCTGGCGGCTGATGCCCGCGCGCAGCGAAACATTGTGGTACGCGCCACAGGTCAACCGATGGGTGCAGCGCGACTGGACGGGGTGGTATCGCTGGGCGGGGGTCCGGGGCGCTCCGCTTCGCGAGGACTGGTTCAGCTGGCGGCTGATGGAGTACCTGCCGGCGCCTGTCGCAGGCTGAGCTCTGCCGCATCGGCGGGCGCAGGCTGAACTCCGCCGCGTCAACGCTCGCGGGCCGAGTCGACTCAGCCGCACTGAGGGTCGCAGACCGCAGCCGACTTTCTTCGTCGCCTACAACGCCACCGGCCCCGAAGTGCCTGCCGCGCCCCCCGCCTCGCGCGCCTGCTGCTGCCTGACGCGATCGACGTACTGCTGACTGCGGGTGATCTGCTCCTGGATGATCCGGTTGTTCTGGCCCATGTTCTCGATCGCCTTGGCGCGGAACGTGTCCATCGCGTCCATCGCCTTGAAGGTCTGGTCGAACATCTCACGCATCTTGTCGATGCCCAGCATCGGATTGGTGGCGAACTCGGCGGTCGCATCCACGTGATTGTTCAGCTGCTTGCCGGTCTCGGATATCAGATTGCCGATCGTGGCATTCACCCCCTGCAGCATCTCCATGACCTGGATCTGGTTGCCGGTGGCGCGCGCGACGGTCTGCGCGACGGCCAGCGCGCTCATGCCGGTGGTGGCCACGCGGCTGCAGCCGTTCATCATCTCGCGCCCGGTCTTCTTCAGCACGTCGAGGGCCAGGTAACCATTCACGCACACCGCCTGCTGGGTCAGGATGTCCTGCAGGTTCTGGCGCGCGTAGAACAGCACCTC
>DAONCJ010000338.1:0-4745 GCA_035401985.1 Burkholderiaceae bacterium
TCACCCCGTGGGAAGTGATCGAGAAGCGCCTGAAGGCCGCCGCCGAAGGCGACTCCATGAACGGCCGCAATGACCGGCACCGGAACCTGCGTCCAGACCATGCAGGCGTGCTGCGCCGCATTGGCCCACCCATGCGTGCGAAGCGTGATGTCCTTGCTCATCGACCCGGCCACCGGGCCCGACGAACCGGAGGCGCTCGCCATCTGCCCGATCCGCGAGGTGTCCAGGCCGGCACAAAACGCTCGCCCTTCACCGGAGATGACTACCGCACGCAGCGCGGGCATCCGGCACAGCATCTCACCGGTGTCGATCAAGGCCTGGAACATCGCCACATCGAGCGCGTTCATCTTTTCTGCGCGAAAGAGGCGGACATCGGCCACGCCGTCGTCACCGATGCGCAGGCGGATCCGTTCACCGATCATTTGTTCCGTTGCCATGACCTTCATTCCTTGAGAAGTGGGAGATGCATCAGGGGAGCGTCGATCCGGCGCGAGCCGGCTGGGCGCGACGCCCTAGCAAGGACGCCGCAAGCACGGCCAGCACGACGGCCGACACGCCACCGACCAGCATCGTCTGCCCGGCGACCGGCAACAGCGCACTGGCGGGCGTTGCCAGGAGCACACCGCCGACCATCAGCAGAATGCGGATCGGCCACTCGAGCGGACCGGTGCGATCGAGATTGCCGACGAACGCCAGATAGCCCTGGATGCCGGCGCAGATGACGAAGATGCCCAGCACGCATTTGGCGGTCAGCCAGGCGGCCTGAATGTACGAGCCCTGCAGCACCAGCGCGGGGTTCATCACGAAGAAGAACGGCAGGAAGTAGATGATCGACCCGACGCGCATCGACTCCCAGCCGGTCTTCATCGCCGGGGCGCCGGCAATGCCCGCGGCCGCGAACGAGGCGATCGCCACCGGCGGCGTGATCGAGGACAGCATCCCCCAATAGAACACGAACATGTGGACCGCCATCTTGTTCAAGCCCATCTTCTCGAGCGCCGGTCCAACGAGGATGGCCAGAAAGATGTAGCAGGCAGTGGTGGTCAGCCCCAGGCCCAGCACCAGACTGGTGATGGCGGTCATCGCCAGCAGCATCAGCGCATTGTCGCCGGCGAGTCGCAGCAGGTCTCCGGCCAGGCTGGAGATCACACCGGTCATCGAGAAGGCGCCGATCAGCAGACCGCAGCCGGCCAGGATGCCGATCAGTTCGACAAAGGTGCGCCCGTTGACCTCGAAGAACTTGAGCACCGTCTGCCAGGTCCACTTGTCCTTGTTCAGCCACTGGTTGAGGATCAGCAGGAGCAGCGTGGCCCAGAAAGGGGCATGGCTTTCGCGCTTCATGATCAGCAGCATGAAGATCAGCAGCCCGATCACGAACACGTAGTACCAGCCCTCGCGGAAGGTGGCCCGCAGCGTGGGCAGTTCGCTGCGCGGCAGCCCGAGCAGCCTGTGGCGCGCCGCATAGGCGTCCACCTGCATGAACAGGCCGACGTAGTACAGCAGCGCCGGAATGGTCGCCGCCAGCGCGACCTCGGCGTAGCTGACGCCCAGGAACTGTGCGATGACGAACGCTGTCGCCCCCATCACCGGCGGCGCAAGCACCGCGCCGGTGGATGCGCAGGCCTCGATGGCGCCCGCATAGGAAGGCCGGAACCCGGTGCGCTTCATCACCGGGATGGTCATGGTGCCGGCGGTGAGCACGTTGGAGACGATCGACCCCGACATCATCCCCAGCAGTCCGCTGGCGAAGATGCAGACCTTCGCCGCACCACCGCGGAAGGTGCCGCACAGCGCGAACGACAGGTTGATGAAAAACTTGCCCGCGCCGGTCATCATCAGTGCCGACCCGAAGACCAGGAAACCGATGACCGTCTCGGCAAAGGCCTGGACCGGAATGCCCAGCAGACTTTCGGAGGAAAGCATGTGATAGCCCGCGGCCTGCTCCAGGCTGGACTGCTGGCCCTTCATAGGCCCCAGCCACGAGGACTCCGCGAACACCGGGTACAGCGTGAAGGGCAGGATCGACAGCAGCAGGCTCCAGCCCCCCGTTCGACGCAGGCCTTCCATCAGCGCGGCCCACATCACGTAGCAGGCCCAGATCACAGGAGCCGGCGCACCGGCAAACTCCCAGCCCAGTTCGGCCGACTTGCGGATGTTGAACATCAGATACACCGACAC
The DNA here is from genome assembly GCA_035401985.1 of Burkholderiaceae bacterium. Taxonomy (GTDB): domain Bacteria; phylum Pseudomonadota; class Gammaproteobacteria; order Burkholderiales; family Burkholderiaceae_E; genus Quisquiliibacterium. The sequence continues at coordinate 2,179 of DAONCJ010000338.1, forward strand.
CGCCGCTGTCAGCAGGAACAGCACCTGGTCGTACCACGGCACCCGGTCCAGCGGCGCGTGGGGGGTGCCCGGAAAAACCAGGAACACCAGGGGCAGGCTGATCAGCAGCAGGCCGTAGTAGTACTCGGTGTTGAGCGGGGTGAATCCGACGAAAAACTTCAGCGTGAACTGCTGGTTCACGCACAGGAAGATGGTCAGGGCGGCGCTGCCGATCAGCATCCAGCGCCAGAACCCCTTGAGGGAACGGACGCGTGTGATCTCGGAATCGAGCGGTGCGTTGTGGGGATCGTCAAACGACGCAGCGTTGGGCGACGGAGCGGTCAAAGCGGGCTTTCTGCAGTGCGTTCGAACGCACATCCACCCACCCACTGTTTGCAGCGGTGCATGTTCTCTCCTGACGGCAGTCGGGGGTGACGCGCCACCCGCGACTGCCGGGCAGCACCAGATCGACTAAGGGCACGGGCGATCTGCTTAAGCCGCCATGCCTCTGATGTGCGCCGATCATAGCGCGGCCCCGGCGCGGGACAAAGCACCCGCGCCGGTGAAGCGAGACGCTTAGAGCATGTCGATATTGGGCTCGGTCAGCGTCAGCACGGCGACCAGATCGACGAGTTCGCCGGAGCCGTGTGCGACTTCGGTGTAGGTGCCGTCGGCGTTGCCGTCCCGGTAGATTTCCCAGTGCGTGGCGCCATTGCCGATGGTGCGCGTTCCGATCAGCAGGCCCTGTTCGAGCGCGAAGCTGAAGTTGTCGTTGTCGATCGCGCGGGTCGACCCGTCGTCGAGCACGCGGCTGACAGCAGTGATGGCCGAGGTGTTCGGATCGATCGTGACGGTCACCTGATCGGCATCGTGGTCTTGTGCATGGTCGTGGTGACCGTCGCCATCGCCATCCCCATCGTCCATGCCGTCGTCGTCGTCGTCATCGCCGCCACCCATGTCGGGCATTCCGGTTTCGATCTCGGCACGTGAGGTGATCGCATACAGACCGTCTGAATCGGCGTCGCTGAAGACGATCAGGTGTTCGCTGTCCGATGTCGTGCGGGTCAGCACGATGTCGTCGCCCTGGAGCGTGAATTCGGCGTTTCCACTGGTGTAGAAGGGAATGGTCTTGCCGTTGATGACGCGTTCAGCCGAGGTCACGACTCCGTCGCTCACCTCGAAGGAGAAGATCTCCGGTCCGGGCAGCGGGCCGCCCATACCCAGGCCGACTCCGCCGGCAATGCCGTGGCTTCCGCCGTTGCCGTGGTCACCGCTGTTGCCGTGGTCACCACCGTGGCCATGTCCTCCGGCGTTGCCGGTGCCGCCGTCATCATCCGAGCCGTCATCGTCGTCGACGTCGTCCTCGTTTTCGATGTCGTCATGATCCTCGTACTGGTCCTGGGCGCCGTGCTGGCCGGGGCCGCCGGATCCCACACCGCCATGCGGGCCGCCACGTTGTTCACTGCCAGGGGCGGCAGCGACCGCTGCGTTTGCTCGTGCATTCTTCATCGTGAGTTCCTTTGCATCGTGGAGGATTGAAGACTGATCTGCCGGTTCGACACGCGGACGCTGCGCAACGCCACGCGCCGAATGGGCAGTTTTCCCATTTGCTTTTTGAATGTCAAATCATGCGCAACACGAGCAGGGGCGTTGGCCTTGGCACAGCGACCGTTTGTCGGAACCGGGCCGATGTGTTCCGATTGCAGGGTCCGGCTGCACCCGGCAGCACGGCATCAATCGGGAGAGAACTTCATGCGCGCATTGATCGTTGGCTTGGCCCTGTCCACCTTCGCTGCCTCGGCGTTCGCGGCCGGCGAGACCTGCTCCGCGCAGGCCGCCGAGAAAAAGCTTGCCGGTGCGGCCAAGAACAGCTTCGTCAAGAAATGCACGGGCGACGCCCAGAAGACCTGCGACGCCAGCGCGGCCGAGAAGAAATTGTCCGGCGCCGCCAAGAACAGCTTCGTGAAGAAGTGCGTCAAGGACGCGGCTGGCGCCTGAACGAGCGCAGTCGAACCGGCGGCTCGACCGCCGGACCAAAAGCAGACGGCCGCCCTTTCGGGGCGGCCGTCTGCTTTTGCCGGGCGACGCAGTCGCCCTGGAGGCAGGGGTCGCCTATTGACCGGCCGTTTCCATGTCGATGACAACGCGGCCCATGATGGTGCCGGCCTTGAGCTCTTCGAGACTGCGGTTGATCTCGCTGGCTGGACGCACCTGGACCGGAGTCGCCCGCAGGCGTCCGGATTGCGCCAGGGCCACCAGCTCGCGCAGCTCGGCCAGGTTGCCCACGTAGGACCCTCCGATGGTGAGAGCGCGCTGGGCCAGCGGCGGCAGCGGCAGCGTGATCTCGCCGCCGAACAGGCCGCACATGATGTAGCGGCCTCCCTTGCGCAGCGCCCCGATGGCGAGTTCGGCGGTGGCCGGCATGCCGACCAGATCGATGGCGCCGGCCAGCGAATCGCCGGACAGCGATTTCAGCCGGGCGAGTGCATCGGCCGCGCGGGTGTCCAGCGTCACACGGGCCCCCTGGGCCTGCGCCTCGGCCAGCTTGGCGGCATCGATGTCGCAGGCGATGATGTTCTCGATTCCTT
>DAONCJ010000339.1:0-4745 GCA_035401985.1 Burkholderiaceae bacterium
CGCCGTACGAGGAATGCCCCCAAGTGACCACCGAGCCATCGGCGCGCAGCGCGGCGAAGGCGTAATCGTTGCGCCACTCGCCGGAACTGTGCCCCGGAAAAGACGGCATCAGCCGGGTCACGGTCATGCCGAGCAGGCCACGCCAGTCCGGCAAAGCGAAGGGCCGTGTGCGCAGCTTGCCGACATCGAGCCGCCAACCGCCACCGAGGTCGGCGTGGCCCACCGGCGCCGACGACGCGGCGACCGGGGCGCCGAAGGCCTCGGCCAGTGCGCCGACGAAAGCGCGGCCAGCGGCGCCCTTACCGACTGCGCAGCCGTAGATCTGCACGTCGCCCTCGGGGTGCAATGCCCGGCCGATCATCGCCAGTTCGCCGGCATGGTGATCGACGGCGGCGCGCGTCAGCTCGCTGGCGCCGAGCATCAGCGCGCCCGGCCGACCATGTGCCAGGATCCGCAGCGAAGCCAGATCGCGCCGGTTCGCCAGCGCGATCGCCATCTGTCGCACGCCATCGCGGTCGGTATCGAGCAGGAGATACTCGCTTTCGGCGTCCAGGCCGGCGAGCACGGTTGGAAGGTCCGCCACCCGGCGATCAATGAAGACCAGAGGCGTGGACGCCCTGCGGTCGATCAGGACCTCTTCCAGCACAGCATCGTCACTCGGGTCGGGAAACACCCCCGCGGCACATTCGTCGAAAGCCCTAGCGATCGTCGGCGAGTTCCCGACCCGTTTGTCGATGACGGCGATGGCACTGGCCATGGAGTTCTCCTTCGGATTGAGCCGGATGTGACTGGAGTTGACTGGCCTTAACTCGGGTCTTCGCCAACCGCGTCGACACCCACCAAGCGTTTGGCGGGATGAGGCGCTTCGACTCGGTCATCTGAGACGGCCTCGGCAAACACAAACTGAGTTACCGTAGCACAAGATGGGCGGCAGGTTTTGACCTGGATCAACCGTCAGCCAGCGAAATGGGGTAAGGACAAGGACAAGGCTACGCCTGTACTTTCGGCCGCCAGTCGGGCAGAATCGGGCAGAATCGACAGCACCCGACACCCCTGCCGGCATGATCCTCGGCCCTGACCCCAATGACGGCTCGCGCCGCGCGCCAAAGGCTGATCCCTCTGATCACTGGCAACGACTGCGCGTTTCAGCCGTGCAACCGCGGCTGTGGCTCGAACTCGCCATCGACTACCAGCGCCATGATCTCCCCTGGCAGGCCGGTTATGCGGCCCGCCAGGCCTTGCGCTGCGATCCGGGGCTGCGACCAGAGCTCGATGCCCTGGGACCCGCTTCCTGGCACGAGGCGTCGTCGGGTGACGGCCAACTCGGTCGCGCCACACTGCCGCAGGCAGCCGCGTTGATCGAGCAATTCTCGGCGAGAACGCGTGCCTGCCGCAACGACTGGCTGACCTGGCTCTATCTCGCTCGCCTGCACGACATGGCTTTGTTCGGCTTGCCGCTGGCCACCCAGGTATCGTCGCCCGCCCGCGAGGCGGCGCTGACGCAGGCCATGGCGCTCGAAGTGCTGCCCGGCGAAAGCCTGCACTGGCTGGGCATCTGGCGCCTCAACGCCGGCGATGCCGAAGGCGCCGTGAGCGCCTTCTCCGGGCTGCTCGACCTGCGCCCGCTGCGCCACGGCTCGATGATGTCACTCGGCGAAGCGCTGCTGCGCAGCGGCCGGATCGCCGCCGCCGAGAAAGCCTTCAGCCGTGCCTCACTGTCGGCCAACCCCGATTTCCTGCTCACCCTCGCCAACCGCGTCTACGTCCACAACTACTGGCAGGAGGCAATCGCGGTGCTGAAGAAAGCGCTCGCCCTGCGTCCAGAGCACGTCCCGACCTGGCTGGCGCTGGCGAGAATCCAGCACGAGGTCTACGCCCTCGCCGACTGCCGCCAAAGCCTCGAACGCCTCCAGGCCCTGGCCCCGCAGCACCCCGAAGCGGTGTTGCTCGACATCGGCCTGCACGGCCGCATGGGCGACGCCCGGGCGCATTTCGCGGCTTTGCAGGCGGCCTATGCGCGTGGCGACCGGCTCTCCCGCCTGGCCTCCAGCGTCGCCATGACCGCGCTCTACGACGATCGCCTGGCGGCGAGCGAGGTCGCCGCCCTGCATCGCCGTCTGTGCGCCTCGATCGAAGCGTCGGTGGTCGAGAAGACCGACTTTCCGAACGCGCGCTCGACGCGCCGCCGCCTGCGCATCGGCTACGTCACCGGCGACCTGCACCGGCAGCACCCGGTCAATCTGTTCATGCTGCCCGTGCTCCTGCGCCACGACCGGCGGCGTTTCGAGGTCTGCCTCTATCACACCGGCAGCATGTTCGACGCTTATACCCGGCGGGCCAGGGACGCCGCCGATCGCTGGTGCGAAGCGGCCAGGCTCGACGACCAGGCGCTGCAGCAGGCCATCGTCGCCGACGAGATCGATCTGCTGGTGGACCTCGCCGGTCATACCTCCTCGCACCGCCTGGGCCTCTTCGCCTTGCGCGCCGCGCCGGTGCAGGCGACCTTCCTCGGTTATCCGCACTCGACCGGGCTGTCGAGGATCGACTGGCTGATCGGCGACGCGACCGTTGCGCCGGCCGCGCACGCGGAACTGTTCAGCGAAGGCCTCGCCCAGATGCCGGCGAGCGTCTTCTGCTGGGCGCCGGTCGACGACTATCCGCTGCCGCGTCCGCGCCCGGCCGCGGCAGCGGTGGTCTTTGCCTCGTTCAACAACGCGATGAAACTCTCGCCGCCGACGGTCGCCCTCTGGGCACAGGTGCTGCAGGCGGTTCCGGGATCGACTCTGTGGCTCAAGGCGCCGTCACTGCAGGACGCCAGCGTCCAGGCGCGCTTTCGCGAACGCTTCGCCGCACACGGAATTGCGGCCGATCGTCTGGAACTGCGCGGACCGAGCGGCCTGGCCGAGATGATGCAGGAGTACGGCGCGGTCGATATCGCGCTCGACCCGACGCCCTACAATGGCGGCACGACGACCTTGCAGGCGCTGTGGATGGGGGTGCCGGTGATCACGCTGGCCGGCGACAATTTCGTCGGCCGCATGAGCGCGAGCTTTCTGAACACACTCGGCCAGGCCGACTGGGTGGCTGCTGATGAAGCCGGCTACGTTGCAGCCGCCGCACGGCTGGCAAGCACCTGCCCCGACTGGCGTGGCCAGCGCGGCCATTTGCGCGAACGCCTGGCGGCGTCGCCGCTGTGCGACATCGCGACCTGGGTCGGCGACCTCGAAGATCTCTTCCAGCGAATGTGGGCGGACTGGTGCAACGGCAGCCGGCAGCGGCTGTTGCTGGCTCGCCGCCGCAAGGCGACCAGCGACGCCGGCGACCCTGGCGCCTGACGGCGCACTCGCCCCCGGCACCCGATTCAACTCACCCGAAGGACTTGCGATGGCCCCCAGCCCCCTCACCGACACCCCGACTCACGACGCTGCGCCGACCCTGGAAATCACCAGCTCACGCCAGTTGACCGCCTGGCTTGCCGAACAGAAGCTGTCGCTGGCGCTGACCACCTACCAGATCGGCAAGCTGTTCTTCATCGGCCTCAAGGAAAACGGCGAACTGTCGATTTTCGAGCGCAGCTTCAACCGTTGCATGGGGCTGTGCGCCACCGCCAACGGACTGTATCTGAGCAGCCTGTACCAGGTCTGGCGTTTCGAGAACCTGTTGACCGAAGGCGAGCCGCAGGACGGCTTCGATCGGCTGTATCTGCCGCAGGTCGGCTACACGACCGGCGACCTCGACATCCACGATCTGGCGGTCGATGCCGACGGGCGGCTGATTTTCGTCAATACGCTGTTCGGCTGTTTGGCAACGCTGTCGGAGACGCACAGCTTCAAGCCGCTGTGGCGGCCGCCGTTCAGCAGCCGGCTGGCCGCCGAAGATCGCTGCCATCTGAACGGGCTGGCGATGAAGGATGGCCGCGCGGCTTACGTGACCGCGGTCAGTTCGTCGGACGTCGTCGACGGCTGGCGCGATCACCGCGCCGACGGTGGCATCGTCATCGACGTGAACAGCAACGAGATCGTCGTCGGCGGACTGTCGATGCCACACTCGCCCCGCTGGTATCAGGGCAGGCTCTGGCTGCTCAATTCGGGTACCGGGGAGTTCGGGTATGTCGATGTCGACGCCGGGCGTTTCGTGCCGGTCAGCTTCTGCGCGGGCTATTTGCGGGGGCTGGCGTTTCATGACGATTTCGCACTCGTCGGGCTGTCGAAACCGCGCCACATCCGGACCTTCAGCGGTCTCGCGCTCGATGAAAACCTCAAGTCGCGTCAGGCCGAAGCGCGCTGCGGCGTGCAGGTGATCGACCTGCGCCGTGGTGATGTGGTGCATTGGCTGCGCTTCGAGGGCGTCGTCGATGAACTCTACGATATGGTGGCGCTGCCCGGCGTGCGCCGGCCGATGGCGTTGGGCTTCAAGACCGACGAGATTCGCCGCGTGCTGAGCATCGAAGGCTAGGCGATCCTAATCGCGGGTCATCGTGCCGGCCGTTGCCGCGGTCGTCGGCCGGGCGAGCAGCCGCGTCAGTTGGGCGACGGCATCCGCCAGCGATAGCTGCGCCGTGTCGATGCTCAGGTCCGCGTGTTCGGGTGCTTCGTAGGGTGCGGATACGCCGCTAAACTCGGCCAGTTCGCCGCGCCGGGCCTGGCGGTAAAACCCTTTCGGGTCGCGCGCTTCACAGACCGCCAGGGGCGTGCTGACATGTACTTCAACAAAACTCGCCTCGCCGATGATCTGTCGAGCGGCCG
>DAONCJ010000340.1:0-4740 GCA_035401985.1 Burkholderiaceae bacterium
CGGGAATCAGAGCACGCCGTCGCGTCGCATCGCCGCGATCTCGTCGCCCGAGTAGCCGAGTTCGGCGAGCACGTCGTCGGTGTCGGCGCCGACCGACGCCAGGGAACGTTCGAGTCGCCCCGGGGTGCGCGACAGCGTCGCGGTCGGCGCCAGCACGCGGATCTCGCCGCGTGTCTCGTGCGTCAGCGTGGCGGCCATGCGCCCGTGGACGACCTGCGGGTCGCTGAAGACCTGGTCCATCGTGTAGATCGGGCCGCAGGGCACGCCGGCCGAATTCAGCCGCTCAATCCATTCACTGCTGCTGGCGGTCTTGAACACTTCGCCCAGGATGGCGTTGAGGTCCTTGCGGTTGCGCGAGCGGTCGGCGCTCTTGCCGAAGCGCGGGTCGCGGGCCAGTTCGGGGCGTGCAATGACTTCGCAAAGCTTGGCCCACATCGCCTCGCCGCCGGCGCCCAGGTTCACATGGCCGTCGCGGGTCGCGTAGGCCGAGGTCGGCATGCCGGTCGGATGGTCGTTGCCCACCTGCGGCGGCACCTCGCCGTCGACCAGGAAGCGGGCCGCCTGGAAGTCCATCAGGCCAAGTCCCGACTGCAGCAGTGACGACTGCACCCACTGGCCGCGGCCGCTGCGCTGGCGCTCGTGCAGCGCGGTCATCACGCCCAGCGCCGCGTACAGGCCAGTGGCCACGTCGATGACCGCCGCCCCGACCCGCATCGGACCTTCGCCCGGCTTGCCGGTCACGGACATCATGCCGGACATGCCCTGGGCGATCTGGTCGAAGCCCGGCCGTTCACGATAGGGGCCGTCCTGGCCGAAGCCCGAGATGCTGGCCAGGATGATGCGCGGATTGATCGCGGCCAGGCTGGGGTAGTCGATGCCCAGGCGCTCCTTCACATCGGGGCGGTAGTTTTCGACCAGCACATCGGCCGAGCGCACCAGGCGGTGCAGCACGTCCTTGGCGCCCGGCGCCTTCAGGTCCAGCGTCATCTGACGCTTGTTGCGGTGCAGGTTCAGCATGTCGGCGCCGTCGCGCGCACCGGTCATCATTTCGGTGCGGCCCGATTGGGGCGGCGGTTCGATCCGGATGACATCGGCGCCGAAGTCGGCGAACTGCTTGACGCAGGTGGGGCCCGAACGCACCTGCGCCAGATCGATGATGCGAAGGCCCTCGAAGGCGCCTCCGGGAGTGGGTTTGTACATTGCGTTCCTCAGCTGTCGATGGTGATGCGGGCCTGGCGAATGACATCGCCCCATTTGGTGAGTTCCGAGCGCATCAGGTCGGCGATCTTGTCCACCGGTATCGCGCCGGTCTCCTCGACGCCGGCGTTGCGCAGGGCCGCCACCGTGTCGGGATCTTCCAGCGCGCTGCGCATCGCGGCGCGAAGGCGTGCGAGCGGCTCGGCGGGTATGCCCGCCGGTCCGACGAACACGCTCCAGGGCTTTTCGTCGAAGCCGGTGACACCCTGCTCGGCGATGGTCGGCACGTCGGGGATCACCGAAGCCCGTTTCGCGCTGGTCACGCCGATCGCGCGCAGCTTGCCGCTTTGCAGGTGCGGAATCGCCGGATGGACGGTGGACACGGCCAGATCGACCTGGCCGCCGATCAGGTCGGGGATGTACTGCACGGCGCCCTTGTACGGCACGTGATTCATCGTGATGCCGGTGCGCATCTTGAAGAACTCGCCGAACAGGTGGTGTGACGATCCGACGCCGGCGCTGGCACAGTTGAGCTTGCCGGGATTGGCTTTGGCATAGGCGACCAGTTCGGGCACGTTGCGCGCCGGCACCTTCGGGTTGGCGACCAGCAGCATCGGTGTGACCCCGAGCGAGCCGATCGGCACGAACGACGCGACCGGGTCGTAGTTGACCTTGCGCATGTTCGGCATGTACGCGAACGCCGAACTGGACATCTGATGAATCGTGTATCCGTCGGCCGGTGCGCGGGCGGCCGCCTCGGCACCGATGATGGTGGTGGCGCCCGGGCGGTAGTCGAATACGAAGGGCTGGCCCAGCAGCTTCTCGAGTTTGGCCGCGACGATGCGCGCCCACTGATCGGCGCCCCCGCCAGGCGGGAAGGGCACGATCATGCGGATCGGCTTGTCGGGAAAGCTCTGGGCTGTTGCGCGGCCGGACAGGCTCAGCGCTGCTGAACCGGCGCCCATGGCAAGCAGTGTGCGTCTCGACGGAATCATCGGTGGATCTCCTGCAAAGGCGATGGGTGTGCCGGTGGGGCGTCAGCGTCCCCGGAACACGGGAGGGCGCTTCTCCATGAAGGCTCGGCGCCCTTCGATGAAGTCTTCGCTGGCATAGGCGCGCTGCGTCGCGTCCTCGATGCGCTTCGCATCGATCTGCGGACCCGCGCGCAGAATCTCGTCGATCGCGATCTTCACCGAGGCCATGGTGAGCGGCGCATTGGCCGCCAGCACCGCACACTCGGCGCGAATGGCGGCTTCGAGTTCGCCCTTGGCCACGACGCGGTTCACATAGCCCATGCGCAGGGCGTCCTGTGCGGTGAAGCGGCGCCCGGTCAGGAATATCTCGCGGGCGTTGGGGCCCCCGACGGTGTCGACCAGCTTCTTGATGCCGGGCCAGCGGTAGCCGATGCCCAGCCGGGCGGCGGGAATGCCGAAGCGCATCGTCTCGTCGGCGATGCGCAGATCGCAGTTCAGCGTGATGGCCACGCCGCCGCCCAGGGTCCAGCCCTGGAGCATCGCGATCGTCGGCTTGGCGCAGTCGGCGATCTTCATCATGCCGGTGTTGCCCATCGCCTCGTAGCGCTGGTTCGCCTCGACGGTGTCGCGCACCTGATCGAATTGCGAGATGTCGGCGCCCGACACGAAGGCCTGATCGCCTGCGCCGCGCAGCACGATGACCCGCACCTGCGGATTGGCCTCGAGTGCATCGACCGCCGCGGGGATCGCCTCCCACATGGCGACCGACATGGCGTTGTGGCGGCCGGGGTTGTCGAAGATGATCCAGCCGATGGGGCCGTCGATCCGGGTGTGCACGCGGCCGGCATATTGAGTCATTGCAGTTCCGTAAGAAGAGGGCCGGCTGACCGTAGCCGCATCGCGGCCGGATGGCAATTGCAGGGGCTTCTAACTGGAACCTGCGGCGTGCCGGCCGCGCAGCCTCTTTTGATACAGTCGGTCGGCGTCCACAGTCGTGGGCTTAGCGAAAGTTTCCGATGACCACGCAGCAAGCGCAGATCCACTCGCAGTGCCTGAAAGTGCTCGACGATTTCATGGCGGCCCTGAACGCCCACGATGCCGCCGGAATGGACGCCCAGATGCACTTCCCGCATGTCCGGATCGCCCGCGGCGAGGTCAAGGTCTATGCGCAGGCCGGCAGCAATCCGATGGATCTGTTCGACAAGCTGAAGGCCGAGGACGACTGGTCGCACAGCCGCTGGGAGCGTCGCGACCTGGTGCAGCACAACGAGATCAAGGCCCACTATGCGGTGTCGTACACCCGGTATCGCAGCGATGGCTCGGTGATCGGCGCGTACGAGTCGCTGTATATCCTGACCCGCGAGGAGCGGGGCTGGGGCATTCTGGCCCGATCGAGCTTCGGGCCCTGATGCATCGGCAGTTCAGCCGAGGCGTCAGCGACCCTTCTGCACGACGCCGGCCGCGATCAGCTCGGCAATCTGTTCGGGGCTGCGGCCCATCAGCTCGCTCAACCACCACTCGGTGTGCTCGCCGAGCGTGGGCGGTGCAAGCTCGTAGGTGACCGGCGTGCCCTGCAGGCGCATGGGGCTCGCGATGGTCGACACGGTGCCGCCGCCGGCGCGCGGAATGTCGACCCGCAGGCCGCGGTGGATCACCTGCGGGTTCTCGAACACCTGACGATAGTTGTTGATCGGGCCGCAGGGCACGTCTTTGGCCTCGAGCCTGTCGATCCAGTCGGCGGTGGTGCGCGTGACCATGGTGTTGCACAGATCGGGCACCAGTTCGTCGCGCCCGACGATGCGCCCGGTCACCTTGCGCCAGCGGTCCTCGGCGGCCAGGTCGGGCCGGCCGATCGCCTCGCAGTAGCGCTGCCACTGCACGTCGTTGCCCACGGCGACCACCATCTGCCCGTCGGCGGTGTCGAACACCTGGTAGGGCACCAGGGTGGCGTGCGCATTGCCGAACCGTCCCGGCACCTTGCCGCTGGCGAAGTAGCCGGTGATCTGGTTGCCACCCAGCGCGACGATGCAATCGAGCAGCGCCATGTCGATGTACTGGCCCCGGCCCGATTCGGTACGGTGGTTCAGCGCCGCCAGAATGGCCAGCGATGCGTACATCCCGGTCAGCACATCGGCGATCGCGATGCCGACCTTCTGCGGTCCGCCACCGGGCAGGCGGTCGGCCTCGCCGGTCACGCTCATCAGCCCGCCCATGCCCTGGAACACGAAGTCGTAGCCCGGCTTGTGCGAGAACGGTCCGTCCTGGCCGTAGCCGGTGATCGAGCAGTACACCAGCCGGGGGTTGATCGCCGACAGCGTGGCGTAGTCGAGCCCGTATCGGGCAAGATCGCCGACCTTGTAGTTCTCGATCAGCACGTCGCTCTGGGCGACCAGTTCGCGGATCAGTGCCTGACCGGCCGGCTTGGCGATGTCGACGGCCACCGACTTCTTGCCCCGGTTGGCCGCGGCGAAGTAGGTCGAATCGGTGGTGTCCGCTCCGCCTTCGCCCTTGACCCAGGGCGGGCCCCAGCCGCGGGTGTCGTCACCGGTCTCCGACTCGACCTTGATGA
>DAONCJ010000341.1:0-2293 GCA_035401985.1 Burkholderiaceae bacterium
ACGCCCCACGACAGCATGTCGCGCAGCGACACGCTGTGCGCGATCGCGCTCGCCAGCGCAATCACGTAACCCAGCAGCGCGCCCGACAGGCTGGTGGCGGCGGCCCGGTTGCCCGCGCGGATCAGCGCCATCTCGGCATACGGCGTGAGGCGCAGGTAGATCGCCAGGAACAGGCCGGTGAGCGTGACGCCGCTGGCGAAATACAGCACGAAGGCAGCGACGGGTCGAATGAACGCGGGCAGAAATTCCAATGGGTGCTCCTCAGACGAAGTAATGCGGCACGAAACGCGCGGCGTCGGTGGTGATCGGGGTGTCGTCTTCACGCAGGCCGATGCCGGCGGCATGGTCGCCGACGATCCACGACCCGATCACCGCATGGTTACCTTCCACGCAGGGCAGCGGCGCAGCGGCCTGATAGACGAAGCCTTCAGCTCCATAAGGCCCGGCGGCCTCATGCAACCGGCCGCCCAGATACATCGACACATTGGCGCCTTCGCGCGACAGCAGCGGCTTGCGCACCCGGTCGCCCGGCACCTGATGCGGCATCGTGCCGGCGGCCAGCAGATTCGGATGTCCCGGGAACTGCTCCCACAAGGCCACCAGCAGCATCTTGTTGGCCAGAAGCATCTTCCACGACGGCTCGATCACCTGGATGTCGGTGCGCAGCAGCCCGGCGCCGAAGGCCTCGGCGGCCATCCACTCCCAAGGGTAGAGCTTGAACAGCCGCGATATCGGTTCGCCGCCCGCACCGATGAACTGGCGGCCTTCCCAGCCGATCTCCTCGATGCCCAGCAGCTCGGTCCGCAGACCCGCCTGCTGGGCGGTGTCGGCCAGATAGGCGAGGGTCTGGCCGTCCTCCTCGCTGTCGCCGGCACAGGCGAAGTGGAGGGTCGCCCCCGGCTGCCCCGCGACCACGGACCAGCGCGCGATCAGCTTCTCGTGAAGGCTGTTGAACTGATCGGCCTGCGGATGCAGCGACTCCAGCCAGTCCCACTGCACCACGCTGGCCTCGATCAGCGATGTCGGCGTGTCGGCGTTGTACTCCAGCAGCTTGGGCTCGCCGCTGCCCGACCACGACAGGTCGAACCGGCCGAACAGGCTCGGCTCGCGCGCCTTCCAGGCTCGCTCGATGCGCTCGGCCCAGGCGATGCTCAGGCCGAAGCGCTCGGTGTCGCCTCGCTGCACCACCCGGTCGACCACCGCCAGGCACATGCCGTGAAGCGTCTCGGTGACCGCCTCGAGGTGATCGATCTCCTGTTCGGTGAACCGCCAGCATGAGCGCTCGTCCCAGTAGACACCGCCCATCGAATGGAATCCGAAGCCGAGCGACTCGCAGCGCTCGCGCCAGTCGGCGCGCTCGACTGAAGATTCGCGTCGCATCAGCTCGAACTGCTGGAATGGCTGGAAAAGCTGTGCGCACTCGATCCGAAGCCGCCCCGGGTCACCGTCGTGCGGCCGATCGACCGGTTGCCGGGCGTGAAATTGCTGCTGACCGCCTTGCCCGACCAGGCCTGACGGATGGCGCCGTCGCGATCGCCCGGCGAGTACATCGGGCCGTACCAGAACATGCGCCCGCCCGTGCCCGAGGTGTAGCTCGAGCCGGTGCTGCTCGAGTGCGAGCTCGAGGTCGACTGTGAGGTAGCCGGATTGCCGGTCTGGTCACAGACGCCGGCATCTCCTCCCCAGTCGGCCTGGCAGTCCTCCAGCGACGCATACTGGTCGCGCGCCAGCGGCTGCTCGGGGCTCGAGGCCAGCATCGCGCCGCCGATGGCGAGCACGCCGAGCGCGCCGGCGGTCACCCACGGCCAGCGGACCGGCCCGCGCTTAACCTGCGCGCTTCGTTTGCGTTTGACTGTGCCTGCCATTGCCTGCATCGCTTTCAAGCGAGGATCCCGACGGCACTGTGCGAGAAGCGGTCCGCCGCGTCAACCGGCCGCATCGTCACCACCCGCAGCGCTATCATCTTCGCGAAGGCGGCCGACGCGGCCCCATCCCTCCAGCGAGCGATCCCGATGTCCTCCATCCTTCATCGCAGCACCCGCGACACGCCGCCGCGGGCCGTGTCCGGCGACGGACCGTTCATCATCGACGACAAGGGCCGGCGCTACCTCGACGCCTCGGGCGGCGCCGCGGTCTCCTGCCTCGGGCACAGCCATCGCGCGGTGATCGACGCGATCCGCGCGCAATCCGAGCGGCTCAGCTACGCACACACCAGCTTCTTCACCACCGAGGTCGCCGAGTCGCTGGCTGATCACCTGATCCAGCGCGCCCCGGCCGGCATCAGCCACGCCTA
>DAONCJ010000341.1:2393-4738 GCA_035401985.1 Burkholderiaceae bacterium
GACGAGAGCGCCGAGCAGTACGGCCAGCGGCTGGTGCGCGAACTCGACGAGACATTCGAGCGGATCGGCCCGCAGCGCGTGATCGCCTTCGTCGCCGAGACCGTGGGTGGCGCCACTGGCGGTGTGCTCGAACCGGTGCCCGGCTATTTCCGCGGCGTGCGCGAAGTGTGCGACCGCCATGGCGTGCTGCTGATCCTGGACGAGGTCATGTGCGGCATGGGCCGATGCGGCACGCTGTACGCCTGCGAGCAGGAAGGCGTCACGCCCGACATCGTCACCATCGCCAAGGGCCTGGGCGCCGGCTACCAGCCCATTGGTGCGGCCCTGCTGTCGCAGCGCGTTTTCGACGCCTTTCGAGACGGCTCCGGCTTCTTCCAGCACGGCCACACGTATCTGGGCCATGCGCTGGCCTGCGCCGCTGCGCTCGCCGTGCAGCAGACGATCGAGCGCGAGTCGCTGCTCGAGAACGTCAACCGGATGGGGGCGCTGCTCGATCGCCGCCTGCGCGAGACCTTCGGCGGCCACCCGCATGTCGGCGACATCCGCGGCCGGGGCCTGTTTCGGGCACTGGAATTCGTCGTCGACCGCACCGACAAGACGCCCTTCGATCCGGAACTGCGGCTGCACGCCCGGCTCAAGAAGGCCGCGATGGCGCGCGGGCTGATGACCTATCCGATGGGCGGCACGCTGGACGGCGTGCAGGGCGACCATCTGCTGATCGCGCCGCCCTTCATCATCGATGCGTCTCATATCGAGACGATCATCGAGGGTCTGCAGGGGGCGATTTCCGATACCCTCGCAGAGTTGCCCATCCACTCAAAGCACAGCCATGACAACCGCCAATGACCTGCCGCTCGCCGGCCTCAAAGTCCTCGAACTGCACGCGATCGGCCCCGTGCCCTACGCGGGCAGCCTGCTGATCTCGCTGGGCGCGCAGATCGTCCGCGTGTCGCCTCCTTCGGACCCGAAGCTGGGCGTCGCGATGAAGCCGGAGTACGACGTGCTCAACAGCGGCAAGACGCAGCTGCTGATCGACATGAAAAACAGCGAGGGCATGGCCAAGGTGCACGAGCAGCTCGCGCAGTCCGACGTCCTGCTCGAAGGCTTTCGTCCGGGCGTGCTCGAGCGCCTGGGCTTGGCCCCGGCCGAGCTGCTCAAGCGCTATCCGCGGCTGGTGATAGGCCGGCTGTCGGGCTTCGGCTCGCGCGGCGAACTGGCGCCGCGCGCCGGTCATGACATCACCTATCTGGCCATGTGCGGTGTGCTGCATGCCATCGGCACCGGCGAGCGTCCGGTGCCGCCGCTCAACCTGGTCGCCGACTTCGGCGGCGGCGCCATGCACCTGCTGCTGGGCGTGATGGCCAAGCTGATCCAGCGCGGCATCACCGGCAAGGGCGGCGTGGCCGAGACCAGCATCCTGGCCGGCAGCGTCGGGCTCACACCGCTGTTCTACGGCCTGACGGCGGCGGGCCGCTGGAATCCGGCCGGTCGCGAGCGCAACATGCTCGATGGCGGCGTGCCCTTCTACCGCGTCTACAAGACCAAGGACGACCGCTTCGTCGCCATCGGCGCGATCGAGGCCAAGTTCTACCTCGAGCTGCTCGACGTGCTCGGCCTGAAGGGCGAGGTCGACCCGGCCCGCCAGCTCGACGCCAGCAGCTTCGCCGACACCGTCGCCAAGTTTTCGGCGCGCATTGCCACCAAGACCCGCGACGAATGGGCCGCGCTGGCGCTGCCGCGCGATGCCTGCATGGCGCCTGTGCTCGACTTCCTCGAGGCAGCCAAATACCAGCACAACCTGGCCAACGACCTGTACACCGACAAGCCCTTCCTCAAGCCCCTGCGCACGATCGAATTCGACCGTGGGCTCTGACGCCCGCACTGCTTGAAGCAGGGCACACTGCTGCAGGGGGTCGGCTGCGCGCTGGCGGCCGGCCTCGTCTGGGGACTGGTCTTCATCGCGCCGGTGCTGCTGCCCGACTATCCGGCAGCAGTGCTGAGCGTCGGCCGCTACCTGGCCTTCGGTCTGATTGCGCTGCCACTGGCGCTGGCTGACCGGCGCGCACTCAGCCGCCTCGAGCGCGCCGACTGGGTCGCCGCCGCCTGGCTATCGCTGGTCGGCAATCTCGTCTACTACGGATTTCTGGCAGCGGCGATCCAGACGGCCGGCGCACCGCTGCCCACGATGATCATCGGCACCCTGCCAGTGGTCATTGCGGTGTACTCCAATCTGGCCCAGCGCGAGCTGGCCTGGGGCCGCATCGCGTTTCCGCTGGCAGTGCTGGCGACAGGCATCGCGCTGGTCAACCACGATGAACTGGGCCACCTGTCGCGCCAGGGCGGCT
>DAONCJ010000342.1:0-4717 GCA_035401985.1 Burkholderiaceae bacterium
CGGCGTACGAGATCTCCTCGAGCGCCAGGCAATAGGACATGAAGCTCATGCCCGAGCCGCCGTACTCCTGAGGCAGCAGCATGCCCATGAAGCCCAGCCCGGCAAGCGTGGCGAGCTCCTGGTGGGGCCAGGCCCTGGTGCGATCGCGCAGTGCCGCTGTCTTGTCGATCACTTCGCGCGCCACCCGGCGAGCGGCATCACGAACCATGACCTGCTCGTCGCCAAGAAATGCGGACTGTGCGTCGGCCGCCCTGTGGCCGGATTGGAACTCTGTGCTCATCGGCATCCCCAGCCCGCGCTGCGCGGGTTGACTTTTCCGTCGTACGATTGACTCCACAGTCAATTTAGGCGGACCGGAGCGCCTGCGTCAAGGGTGAAACCCGGTTGAAGGTACGATCACCGCACCGCCATCCAAACACCAGACGACGAGTTGAGGGAATCGACATGGCAATCCGGGATTTCACACTGAACACGGTCATCGAGCGAAACGCGCGACAGCATGCGGGTCGCCCAGCCTATGTCTTCGAGAACCAGACGGTCACCCATGCACAGTATCTGGCGCGCGTGCAGCGGCTGACTGCGGGACTGCGGGCCGCAGGTCTGACCAGCGGCGAGCGGGTCGCGATCATCGCGCAGAACCGGCCGGAGTTTCTCGACCTTTACGGCGCCGCCGCACGGCTCGGAGCCATCGTCGTGCCGGTGAACTGGCGCCTGACGCCCGATGAACTGGCCCACGTGATCACGGACACCGAGCCGGTGCTGCTGCTGGCCGATCCGGCGTACCAGGCAGCCTGCGCGGCCCTGCGCGACCGATGCCCGACACTGAAGTGCTGCATCGGCTTCGACGTCGCCGAGCCCGGCTTCATCACGTATGAAGCGCTGCTGAACAGCGGGTCTGACAGCCGTGCCGGCGATCCGCCCGCCGACGGCGCCGCCATCATCATGCACACCGCCGCGGTGGGCGGGCTGCCGCGCGGCGCCCTGCTGTCGCACCAGGGGCTGATCGCGGCCGGCGCGCAGCTGATCGCGCACTGGCGCCTGACCCCCGACGACGTGAACCTCGGCATGCTGCCGATGTTCCATGTGTCCGGACTGGGGCTGTTCATGGCGGTGCTGCAGGCCGGTGGCAGCACCGTGCTGTCCGCCCGATTCGACCCCTCGGCAGCGGTCGATCAGATCGAGTCGCTTCGCGTGTCGGTCTTTGCCGAGTTCGCCCCGATGCTGGGGCAGATCCTCGATCAGGCCGTTGCGCGTGGCGCCGACCTGGCAAGCCTTCGGGCCGTCAGCGGCCTCGACACCCCCGACACGCTGGCGCGGTTTCATGCGCATTGCCCGAATGCCGACTTCTGGGCCGGCTACGGTCAGACCGAGGTCTCGGGCATGGCCACACTCGCGCCGGCGCGCGAACGACCGGGCTCGGCCGGCCGCCCCACCCTGCTGTGCGAAGTGGACGTCGTCGATGACTTCGATCAGCTGCTGCCTGCCGGAGGCACCGGCGAGATCGTGGTGCGCGGGCCGATGGTTTTCCTCGGCTACTGGAAGCTGGCAGAGGACTCCCGCCAGACGGCGCGCGGCGGCTGGCACCATACCGGCGACATGGGCCGATTCGATGCCGACGGGTACCTCTGGTACACCGGCCGATCGCCCGCCAAGGAGCTGATCAAGCCGGGCGGTGAAAACGTCTATCCGGCCGAGGTCGAGAAGGTCATCCTCGAGCACCCGGCCATCGCCGAAGTCGTCGTGATCGGCGTGGCGGATGCGCAATGGGGCGAGGCGATCAAGGCGGTGTGCGCCTGCCGCGACGGCACCCCCCCGCCCTCCGCAGCCGAACTGATCGAATTCGTCGGCGCGCGGATCGCCCGCTTCAAGAAACCCAAGCACGTCGTGTTCGTCGATCGGCTGCCTCGCACGGCCGCCGGACTGCCCGACCGGCAGGCGGTTCGCCAGGCCCATGGCGACAAGCCGGCCTGACACCTTCGGGGCTGCCCTGCGCCGCTCTGATGGCGCCCCTTTCCGGGTGCCTGGCGGTCGCCAGCCGCCTCCTGGCGGTCGGGCGGCCGTCCGCGGTTCTCATATCCCCTAAACTCAGGACACTCGAGGAAAGGGACATGAGACAAGCAACAATTTTTGCCACCGCGGAAGCGGCCGAGGAAGCCTTCTACGACGCCATGCAGCGCGGCGACGTCGAGGACATGATCGAGCTGTGGGCGGAAGATGAGGACGTCACCTGCGTGCACCCCAACGGGCCGCGCCTGGTCGGCATCGACGCCATCCGGACGGTCTTCGAACACATATTCGCCAACGGTGGCGTGAGCCTGCGGACCCGTGACCTGCGCATTCATCGAAGCGCCGTCATCGCCGTCCACAACCTGATCGAACAGGTGGCCGTCGCAGGGCGAGACGGATCGCAGATGCTCGACTGCTCAGCCACCAACGTGTTCATGAAGACCGCCAACGGATGGCGGCTGGTTCTGCACCACTCTTCGCCAGTCAGCGAAGGAAGCACCGCTGCCGACATCCGGACCAGTTCGGCGATCCTGCACTGAGACAGCGCCGCCATGGCGGATCCTGATCGCCTGAAATCCATCGGGATCGAAGTCCACCGGCCGCCCCTGTGGCTGCGCGGCGGCCATCTGCAGACCGTCTGGCCGGCCGTGATCGCCCCGCGCGCCCGGGTGCAGGTCCGACGGGAACGCTGGGCGACGCCGGACGGCGACTTCATCGAGGTCGATCGCATCGACTCGCCGGCCGGTGCCGGCTCGCCGCTCGTGGTGCTGTTTCACGGTCTGGAGGGCAGCTCGGACAGCCCCTATGCCCGCTCGCTGATGGCGCAGGTGGCCGCGCGGGGCTGGCGTGGCGCCGTGCCGCATTTCCGCGGCTGCGGCGGCGAGCTGAACCTGATGCCGCGGGCCTACCACTCGGGCGACTCGGACGAAATCGACTGGATCCTGCGGCGCTTCGCGGCCGAATCGCCGGACAGCGCCTCGCCCCTGTTCGCCGCGGGCGTCTCGCTGGGCGGCAATGCGCTGCTCAAATGGCTGGGCGAGCGCCAGTCGGATGCGTCCTCCGTGCGCGCGGCCGCGGCCGTCTGCGCGCCGCAGGAGCTGCAGGCCGGAGCCGAGGCCCTTTCCCGCGGATTCAGCCTCGTCTACACCCGCAATTTCCTTAAGACGCTCAAGCGCAAGAGCCTGGCCAAGCTCGCTCAGTACCCCGGACTGTTCGACCGGGAAAGGATGATGAACGCGCGCGACTTCTTCGACTTCGACGACGCGGTCACCGCGCCGATGCACGGGTTCGCAAGCTGCTACGACTACTGGACACGCTCGTCGAGCCGGCGCTTTCTGCGCGACATCCAGGTGCCCACCCGCGTGCTGAACGCGCTGAACGATCCGTTCGTGCCGCCGCGCGCGCTCGCGTCGCCGGCCGAAGTGTCTTCGGCGGTGAGCCTGCACTATCCCGACCATGGCGGCCACGTCGGCTTTCACGAGGCCGGTGTGCGCAGCCGGTCAAACTGGCTGGCCGATTACCTGCTGGACTACTTCGATGCCCATCGATGACCTTGTTGAACAGGCGATGCGTCGCTGGCCGAACGTGCCCGCCGTGTATGGCTGGCTGCGGCTGGACCGGCGCGGCCACTGGATGCTGATCGACCGGGGAAGTCCCGACTTCGACGAAGCCCTGCACGGGAAGGGCAGCGAGATCACCAGTCCGCCGATACTCGACTTCCTTGGCCGCAACTACCTCAGCGACGAACGCGGATGCTGGCACTGGCAGAACGGGCCCCAGCGGGTCTTCGTCGATCTGGATCTGGCCCCGTTCATCCTGCGCGTGGTGGGCGAGGGAAGCGGCGCTCATCTGAGCACTCACACCGGTTTCCTGGTGGAGCCGGGCAGCCAGGCCTGGCTGGACGGGGAAGGCAACCTGTTTCTGAAGACCTCGCTCGGGCCCGGGGTCGTGCACGACCTCGACCTTGCGCAACTGGAATTCGACGACAGCGAGGCGGGCGAAGGCGACCCTCCGACGCGGGTGCTGGTCGGCGACCATTGGCTGCCGATCAGCATCACGGCCCAGCCCGAAACGCTGCTGGGCTTTCGACGCCGTCCCAGGGGCTGATCAGCGGATCTTTTCCTTCTGTTCGCGCTGGTATTCGGCCTGAAACTCCTTCATGCGGGCGTCGACCAGCGAGCCCGTGTAGAAGTCGAGGGTTCCGAGCCGCAGCGCCAGGCGAAGCTGCTCGACGGCCGCCAGCCAACGGCCGCTGATCGCGTACTCCTCGGCGGTGGCACGGTGCGCGAGGGCCGTCTCGTTCAGGGCATTGTGTGCCCGGGCGAGCAACTGCCAGAGCCGGGCATCGGCCCGGTAAAGCGCGATCTGGTCTTGCAGAAAACGCGCCGCGCGCGTCGGCTCCTGCAAGGCGAGCAGCGCCTCGGCCTGCAGATGGATCAGTGCCCGGGCTCCGACAAAACGTGCAGCCCCTGCCTCGGCCAGCGCCAGCGCGCCGGCGGCGTCACCGGAGCGAAGACGGATCTCGGCGGCCAGCCGCTCGACCGCCGCGTGGCCGGCCGGCAGACGGCGACGGGTTTCCTGCAGGGCCTTGTCGGCCGCGGTGTAGTCGCGCTGCGCCAGCGCCGCAACGGCCAGGCCGAACCAGGCCGCCAGATCGTCGTTAGTCGAGCGATCGCGCAATTGACGCTCGAATTGCGAACGCACCGTGCGC
>DAONCJ010000343.1:0-4683 GCA_035401985.1 Burkholderiaceae bacterium
CGCACGTGGGTGCGCGCAGCCTTGCCGAGCGCCCCGTCGACGACCGCCATGCGGGTGCGCAGCCGGGGGTCGCGGCCGATCGGCGCATCGACGGTCATCGACGCCGTGACCGCCCCCGCGGCCAGGGCAAGATAACGGCGCGACATCGTGCGCTCTGCCAGCTGCCTGGACAGCGTCGCCAGTGCGCGTTCGCTGGCTGCGACGACCATCAGACCGGTGGTGTCCTTGTCGAGGCGGTGCACGATGCCTGCGCGGGGCAGCACCGCCAGCGCCGGCCGGTGATGCAGCAGGCCATTGAGCAGCGTGCCCCGCCAGTTTCCCGCGGCCGGATGCACGACCAGACCGGCCTGCTTGTCGATCACCAGCACATCGGCGTCTTCATGGACGATGTTCAGTGGTACCGCGTCGGGCTTGAAGGCCTGGTCCGCTTCGCGCGGCAGCACCCGGACCTGCAGCGTCTCGAAGCCGGCCAGCCGCGTCGCGGGCTGCAGCGCGCGCTGTGCACAGGTGACCGCCCCGAGGGCCAGCCAGTGCTGCAGCCGCGTGCGCGAGAGCCCGGGTACCTGTGAGGACAGCGCAGAAGCCAGGAAGCGGTCCAGCCGCTGACCAGCCGCCCCGACACAGGAGACCTCGATGCAGGCAGCGTCGGTCGAGTCAGCCGCGCCCGCCACGTCGACATCGAGTGCCTCGTCGTCGCCGGCGTCGTCAGCGCCAGACCCCTCGACCCTGCGCAGCGGGTCGGGTAGTCGGGTCACCGGGGGCACCCGATGGCTATAATCTGCCCCATTCACGAAGCCGCCGAAGGGCGGCCGGCCATCGGGCATGCCGCCGCGGGGCGCATCCGGCCGGCAGCGCGCGGCGGACTCATCGAAAGACAATTGCAATGCACCGTACTGGCAGCCTCGAGGGCGGATCGATGTTCAAGGGACTGGGGCGCAGCCTGCTGGCCTTGCTGACCGGGTTGACGCTGCTGATCTCGGCATGCAGCACCGCCGATCAGCGCGACCCGACACTCGGCTGGAATGCCGAGAAATTATACGCAGAGGCGCAGGAGGAGATGCAGTCCGGCCGCTATTCCGCGGCGGTCAAGCTGCTCGAGAAGCTCGAAGCGCGGTATCCGTTCGGCCGCTGGGCGCAGCAGGCGCAGCTCAGCATCGCCTATGCCCAGTTCAAGGAAAACGACCGCGGAATGGCGCTCGCGTCGACCGACCGGTTCCTGAAGCAGTTCCCCACGCACCCGGCCCTCGACTACGTCTATTACCTCCGTGGGCTGATCAACTTCAACGAGCAGCAGGGATGGCTCGCCAGCCTGGGGGGACAGGATCTGTCCGAGCGGGACCTGCAGGCAGCCCGCGAGGCCTTCGATGCATTTCGTGAGGTGGTCGTCCGCTTCCCGGACAGCAAGTACGCGAGCGACTCCGAAGCGCGGATGAAGTATCTGGTCAATTCAATGGCGGCCGGCGAGGTCCACATCGCGCGCTACTACTACAAACGCGGCGCCTATGTCGCAGCGATCAATCGCGCGCAACTCGCGGTGCGCCAGTATCAGCAGGCCCCCGCGATCGAGGAAGCGCTGTACATCATGATGATGTCGTACGAGCGGCTCGGCCTGGACGAACTGCGCAATGACACCGAGCGCGTGATGAAGACCAACTTCCCGCGCAGCGAACTGCTCAGCAAGGGCTATCAGGCGGACCAGCGTCGCTGGTGGCAAGTCTGGAAATAGGCGCCGCTGGCGGCTCATCGAGCGCCGCCAGGAAGCTCAGCGCCTGCTCTGCCGAACGGGTTCGCGTGAATGGCGGCAGGCTGCGCAGCAGCTGGCGCCCATAGGGCTTGTCGGCCAGCCGCGAGTCGCAGACCACCAGCAGACCCCGATCGGTTTCCGAGCGGATCATCCGCCCGGCGCCCTGCTTGAGCGCCATGGCGGCCGCCGGCATCTGCAGCTGCCGGAACGGGTCGCCGCCCTCGCGCCGCGTGGCCTCGATGCGGGCGCGCAGCACCGGATCGTCGGGCGGTGCGAAAGGCAGCTTGTCGATCACCACCAGCGACAGCTGGCGCCCGCGCACATCCACCCCCTCCCAGAAGCTGGCGCTGCCGATGAGCACGGGTGCCGCAGCGTTGCGGAAGCGTTCGAGCAGTTCCGCCCGGGGGGCGGTGCCCTGGACCAGGAGACTGAGGTCGGATGCGTCGCGCTCCAGGCGCTGGGTCAGACGGGTGGCGAGCTGATCGACCATCCGTAGGGTTGTGCACAGCACGAATGCGCGCCCGTGATTGGCGCTGAGCAGCGGCCAGATCGTGTCGAACACCCGCTGCGGGAAGTCGGCGCCCGAAGGCTCGCCGATGCCCTGAGGGACATACAGCAGCCCGTTGCGCGCGAAATCGAAGGGGCTCTCCCAGGCATGGGTGGCCGCATCCTGCATGCCGATCGCGCGCGCGAAATGGGTGAAGGTGCCGCTGACCGCCAGCGTGGCCGACACGAAGATCCATGCGCGCGGGCGCTGCGCGCGATGCCGTCGGAACGTGCCCGCGACCGACAAGGGCGTGGCATGCAGCGTCACGCCATAGGGGCTGATCTCGGCCCAGGCCACCCGGAGACCGTCGGCGGCGGTCTCGTCGACGGGCAAGGCGTCGACGGGCGAGGCGTCGGAGTGCTCCTGGGCGACGGCAGGGGCGTCGCCGGCGTACACGGCGTTGGCGTACACGGCGTTGGCGTCTGCGGCATTGGCGTCTGCGGCATTGGCGTCTGCGGCATTGGCATCTGAGGCATTGGCGTCTGCGGCATTGGCGTTTGCCGCACTGGGCGCTGCGCCATTCGCGGCTGCGCCATAGCCGGCTGCCGCATGGGCAGGCGGCTGACCGGCGACTGCGGGGGAAGCCGCCGACTCGCCATACGCGTCGTCATCGTCCGCTCGGGATACCGGCTGAGTGCTGCGCTCAACCACCGAGTCCTGCCAGCGCTCGAGCTGAAGGACCAGTTCGCCAGCGCGCAGGGCACAGCGGCCCAGGTCGCGTCCCCGCTCGGCGCTTGCCGCCAGCACCTCGCGCAGGTCGGTCAGTGTCGCGACACACTGTTCGACGGCGTTCAGCAGCGCCTCGCGCGTGCGCAGCGCGGCGGCGTCCAGACGCGCCGGATCGCCGGCGTGCAGCCTCAATTCGCGAACCGACTGCTCGACCTTGCGCGACTCGGTCGTCCAGTCGGCGGCGTCACGCGCTTCGGCCATGCCGGCACGCAGCACGTCGCGCGCGAATTCGGTCAGCTTGCGCGTGGACACCGAGCTGCCGAAAAAGGAGGTCGCCACCTCGGGCAGCTGATGGGCCTCATCGAAGATGACCGCGTCAGCGGTGGGCAGCAGATCGGCGATGCCCTCGTCGCGCAGCGCCAGATCGGCACAGAACAGGTGGTGATTGACCACCACCAGATCGGCCTTCTGCGCGGCCTGACGGGCCTTGACCACGAAGCAGTCGCCGTAGTCGGGACATTCCTGGCCGAGACAGTTCTCGCGCGTGGAGCTGGCCAGCGCCCAGGCCGGCGCGTCCTCGGAAACGTCGGGCGCACCGGACCTGTCGCCGGTGCGGGTCACCCCGGCATAGCGATCGATCCGGCGCAGGTCGACGATGTCCTCGCGCCGGGCGAAGCGCCCGTCGGCCAGATTGCGGCGCAGGTGATAACGGCAGACGTAGTTCGAGCGGCCCTTGAGCAGCGCGCACTCGACCTGGACCCCCAGCGCACGAACCACTTCGGGCAGGTCGCGGTCGAACAGCTGGTCCTGCAGCGTGCGCGTGCCGGTCGACACGATGATGCGCCCGCCTGACAGCAGTGCGGGCGTCAGGTAGGCGAAGGTCTTGCCCGTGCCCGTGCCTGCCTCGGCGATCAGCGCGCCGCGCGACTCGATCGCCGCGGATATGGCGCGCGCCAGTCCGAGCTGCCCTTCGCGGACGCGATAGTCGGCATGGGCGCGGGCAAAGGGTCCTTCGGGACCCAGTGCGCGCACCGCGACGTCGGCAAGGACGCCGTCGCTGCTGGGGGTTTCGGACACTACGCGGGCTGGTCGGGCACGAGCTGCATCTGCAGCAGCGTGATCGAATCCTTGATCTGGAGCTTGCGCTTCTTGAGGCGGCGCAGCTGCAATTCGTCGAACCGGGTCTGCTGGCCGATCGCCTCGATCATGGCGTCAAGGCCGCGGTGCTCAAGGTGCAGCTCCGAGATACGGCGCCTGATTTCTTCGAGGTCTGTCATGGTCGAGTGTAGGCCGCAGGCGGACAGGCGGCTGAAAAGGCAATGATCACGCGTGGAATAATAGTCTTCACCATGTCCCCGGTACAGTCTGCCTCTCCGGTCATCCAAAAGGCCGCCCCTCCATCGGCCGGCTCAGACGTCTTCCCGAGCACCGCCCAATCCCCTTCGGCGGATCTGCTGATCAGCGGCTGCACCGCGCAGCACCGCGGCGACCGGTCCGAGCAGCAGGATCGCGTTGCGCTGCTGCGGGGTGCTCTGGCCCCCCGCTGTGCGCTCGGCGTGCTGGCCGACGGCATGGGAGGAATGACCGGCGGCGCGCTGGCGGCCGACAATGTCCTGACGCTGACGCAGCGCCGCTTCGAGGTGTTCCACCCCGACAGCGAATCGCCGGAGCGCTTCTTCGGCTCGGTGGTCGACGAGGTCCACACCGTCCTGCGACTGGCGGC
>DAONCJ010000344.1:0-4682 GCA_035401985.1 Burkholderiaceae bacterium
GGGGGCTGAGCCCGCTCATGTCGGACCCGGTCCGTCTTCCTGCGAACGCCCGGCCTGCCGTGCCGCTGGCCGCCTGGCTCGCCTTGCTGCTGCTGGCCGTCAGTCCCTGCACGGCGCCGCCGGCGAACGCGCAGTTCTCGGCCGCCGGCAGTGCCGCCGCCGAATCCGCCGCCGAGTCCGCCACGCGACGCGACGATGTCGCCTCCTACGGCAGGCACAACCTCTATCGCGCCGGGCGCACGGTGCGCACCGGCCAGCCGGTCCAGGGCGATTTCCACGCCGCCGGCTCACGCGTCGTGATCGACGCGCCGGTGCAGGGCGATGCGCTGATGATCGGTGGCACGGTCGAAGTGCGCTCGCCAGTCGGCGGCGATCTGCGCACGATGGCCGGCAAGGTGCTGGTCGACAGCCAGATCGGCGGCGATGCCCTGATCGCCGGCGTCGAGATCTCGCTCGAACGCCAGTCGCGGGTCAGCGGCGACGCGGTGATCGCGGGGCGGGCAGTCGACATGCGCGGCACGATCGGCGGCGAGCTCACGGTGTATGCCCAGCAGGTCACCATCGCAGGTCCAATAGCCGGCAAGGTGCGGCTGGTGGCCGAAGAGATCGAATTGCTGGCCGGCGCGCGCATCGACGGTGAGCTGTCATACACCAGTCCGAACGAACTCAAGCAGGCGCCAGGCGTCCTGATCGCCGGCCAGGTCACCCGCGTGGCGCGCGAGAAGCCGACAGAACGCGACACCGCCCGGCAAGACGGCAAAGCCGCCGGCATGAGCTGGTTCCTGCTGGGCAGCGTGCTGTGGTCCCTGGGGCTCTTCGCCTTCGGCGCCGCGATGCTGACGGCGTTTCCGGCGTTCACGGTCGCCGCCGCGCGGCGGGCGACGTCCGATTCGCTGGCCTCGCTGGGCCTTGGGCTGGCGCTGGTCGTCACCACCCCGATCGCCGCCGGACTGGCCATCCTGACCATCGTCGGCATCCCGCTGGGCGCCGCCGCGCTGGCGATCTATCCGGTGCTGATCCTGGCCGGATACCTGATCGGCGTGTGGTCGGTCGCGATCCGGACACGGGAGCTGATGGGCCGTCGCTCGCCGGCCTCTCGCGCGGTGTTGCTCGCATGGCTGGCCGCCGCGCTGGTGATGCTGCTGCTGGTCGGCGTGGTCCCCTTCCTGGGCTGGCTGATCGCCGCCTGGGTCACCCTGGCCGGCGTGGGCGCCATGGCGATGACGCTGTGGCAGCGTCGCGCCCAGAGCACGTGAGGCGCATCCTGATGACACTGCTGATCGTCGTGCTGGCCCTGCCGCTGCTGCTGCTTGCGGCCGGCCAGGTGGGACTGCTGCGCGGTCAGCCCGCTGCGGCGCCCGGTGTCCGCGACGGGCGGCTGGCGCCGGTGCGCGAGCAGCACTGGAACGCGGTCTCCAGTCAGGCGCCCAGCGACTACCATCGGATCGAGCCGCTGCGCCTGCGCGGCGAACCGAAGGCCGCATTTGCGCGGCTGCGCGAACTGGTCGGCCGCCAGCCCGGCGTGCGGATCATCGAATTCACCGACACCTATCTGCGCGCCGAATGCGAAACCCGCGCGCTGCGCTTCGTCGACGACCTCGAACTGCTGCTCGATGCCCCTGCGGGCCTCGTGCATGTCCGCTCGGCCTCGCGGCTGGGCCGCAAGGACTTTGGTGTGAATCGGGCCCGGATCGAAGCCCTTCGCACCGCCTACGATCAACTACCAGGAGTTTCATGATGGCTTTTCAGACGCTGCCCTCCGGCCTTCAGTACGACGACACCACGCCGGGAACCGGCGCCGCCGCCCAGTCGGGTGCCCAGGTCAAGGTGCACTACACCGGCTGGCTGTGGAAGGACGGCGCCACTGGCGCCAAGTTCGACTCCAGCAAGGACCGCGGTCAGCCGTTTTCGTTCGCGCTCGGGGCCGGTCAGGTCATCCGCGGCTGGGACGAAGGCGTTGAAGGGATGAAGGTCGGCGGCACGCGACAACTGCTGATCCCGCCCGAAATGGGCTACGGAGCACGAGGCGCCGGCGGAGTCATCCCCCCCAACGCCACGCTGCTCTTCGAGGTCGAGCTCCTCGGCGTCTGACATGTCCGAAAAGGTTCCTGCGCCCGTCAGCAATTTCATCCGCAACCACGTCGAAGCCGACCTGGCCGGAGGCAAGTACGCGCAGCGGCACTGGCAGGGTCGTCCCGGCGTCGCGGCCGACCACCTGGCGGGTCCCCTGGACCCCGCCCGGATCCGCACACGGTTCCCGCCCGAGCCCAACGGCTACCTGCACATCGGGCATGCCAAGTCGATCTGCCTGAACTTCGGTCTGGCGCGCGACTACGATGGCTACTGCCACATGCGCTTCGACGACACCAACCCGGTCAAGGAAGACCAGGAGTACGTCGACTCGATCCTCGATGCCGTGCGCTGGCTCGGCTTCGACTGGCAGCACACCGCCAGCGGCGGAACCGAGCAGAACCTGTATTACGCGAGCGATTATTTCGAGCGCCTGTACCAGATGGCCGAGTACCTGATCGGCGCCGGCCATGCCTATGTCGACTCGCAAAGCGCCGAACAGATGCGCGAAGGCCGCGGCACGCTGACCGAGCCGGGGCGCGACTCGCCCTGGCGCAACCGTCCGGCTGCCGAAAGCCTGGCGCTGCTGCGCGACATGCGCGACGGCAAGCACCCCGAGGGCAGCCACATCGTGCGCGCGCGCATCGACATGGCGTCGCCCAACATGAACCTGCGCGATCCGGCCATTTACCGGATCCGCTTCGCGGAGCACCACCGCACCGGCAGCCAGTGGTGCATCTATCCGATGTACGACTTCGCGCATCCCATTTCGGATGCGCTTGAGAACATCACCCACTCGCTTTGCACGCTGGAGTTCGAGGACCATCGGCCGCTGTACGACTGGCTGCTCGAGCGGCTCGCCGAAGGCGGGTTCTTCCAGCGGCCCCTGCCGCAGCAGATCGAGTTCGCGCGCCTGAACCTCACCTACACGATCACCAGCAAGCGCAAGCTGCAGGAACTCGTGGCCGGCGGCCGGGTCGACGGCTGGGACGATCCCCGCATGCCCACCATCGTCGGACTGCGTCGGCGCGGCTACTCGCCGCAGTCGATCCAGCTGTTCTGCGAGCGCATCGGCGTGTCGCGGGCCGATACCTGGATCGACATGGGCGTGCTGGAACAAACGCTGCGCGACGATCTCGAGGCGCGCGCGTCGCGTTCGGTCGCGGTGCTCGACCCGCTGCGGCTCGTGATCACCAACTACCCGCAAGAGGCGAGCGAAACCTGCAGCGCTCCGTTTCACCCGCAGCGCCCGGACCTGGGCAGACGTGAGTTCACCTTCACGCGCGAGTTGTGGATCGAACGAGAGGACTTTGCGGTCGAGCCGCCGAAGGGCTTCTTTCGCCTGTTCCCCGGCAATCAGGTCCGGCTGCGCCACGCCTTCGTCATCAAGTGCACCGGCTACGAGACCGACGAGCAGGGCCGGGTCACCACGGTGCTGGCCGAAGTCATGCCCGACTCACGCTCCGGCACACCGGGCTCTGACACCTACAAGGTCAAGGGCAACCTGCACTGGATTTCCACAGCCCATGCGTTGCCGGCCGAGATCCGCCTGTACGAGCGGCTGTTCACCGAGCCGCAGCCGGACGCCGGCGGGCGCGACCACCTGGCAAGCCTGAATGCGGATTCCAAGCGGGTGATTCAGGCGTGGGTCGAGCCCACCGTCCTGGCGATCGAGCCGGGCGCGGCGTTTCAGTTCGAACGTCACGGCTATTTTGTGCCGGACCGGCGCGACAACCAGCCCGATCGGCTGGTCTTCAATCGCAGCGTGTCACTCAAGGACACGCGCGCCAAAGGCGGCTGAATACAGCGACGGCCCGTCCAACGGCGCCAGGTGTCACGAAACTTGACACCTGGCGCACTCGCTTCCTTCCTGCGACGGATCGGCAGCCCCCCTGCCCCCGGACCCGCATTCGACCGGTTCGTGACGGCGCGCACGCGCGCAACGTGACATTGCGCACAGCCACCCACCCAGCGGCCCGAAGCAGCGTCAAATTGCGTGTCGCATTTCACGTTGCAATCCTTGACATCTCATCCGATCTTGTTTTCAAACACTTCCTAAGTATTTGTTTTATAAGGTTGTTTTATCCTGGCACGAGATGTGCTTATGACAGGCATCGGCCACATCAGATGGCCACCTCCCGAAACTGGACGCCTCCATGAAAAACCGCCTGCCCGCCCTGATCGCCGGATCGATGCTCGCCTTTGCCGCACAAGGGGCTCTCGCCGCAACCCTCACGTTCAACCTCGGCGGCTCGGGCGGCCTGGACAACAACTCGCCCAGCCAGTTCACGTTCACCCAGGGAGGGGTCACCCTGACGGCCACACCGGGCTACACCACCAACGGCGGGTCGACCCTGGTCGAGAACGGCAGCGGCCAGCCTTACATCGCGCAGTGGTCGCCGGGGCTGGGCGTTTATGACTACTGCCGCAACAGCAGTTGCGATGGCAGCCGCGACGACCAGCACACCGTCGACAACGCGCCACGCCCCAATTCCCAGAACGACTCCGCCGAAGATTTCATCAAGTTCTCGTTCGGTGGCGTGCAGGTGCGGGTCACGTCGATCAAGCTCGGCTGTCTGGGCTGCGACCTCTCGAGCGACGATTGGGACATC
>DAONCJ010000345.1:0-4682 GCA_035401985.1 Burkholderiaceae bacterium
TGCTCGATGGTGTGGACACCTTCCTGGAAAAAGCCGATCGAGCGCGTCACGCCCAGCGGCATCCGGACCAGCGCCCGCGAGTTCGAATTCGACATGATCATCTATGCGACCGGCTTCGATGCGCTGACCGGTGCCTACGACCGCATCGACATCCAGGGCACCGGCGGTCAGCGGCTGAAAGACCAGTGGACTGGCGGCGCACAAACCTTCTTCGGAATCCAGAATGCCGGCTTCCCGAACCTGCTGATGGTCATGGGCCCGATGGGCGCGCTGGGCAATATCCCCCGCAGCATCGAATACAACGTCGAATGGGTCGCCGGTCTGCTGCGCCACATGCAGTCCCGGGGCCTGACCCGTGTCGAGCCGCGCAGCGAGAGCGTGCAGGCGTGGATGGATGTGTGCCGCCAGGCCTCTCAAGGCCTGCTGTCCAACGAGGTCAATTCCTGGATGACCGGCGTGAACTCGAACGTGCAGGGCAAGACCACCCGGGTCCTTGCCCGGTACAGCGGCACGGGTCCCGATTACCGGGCCAAGTGCGACGCTGTCGCCTCGGGCGGGTACAAGGAGCTGGAACTCGACTAGCGCCCCGTTCCGCAGGCGCGATGCCTGCGATCCCGTCCCTTCTTTCCTGACCACCAAAGCAACACTGGAGACCTTTCCCATGTCCGTGCGCCATTCGTTTCGCCTTCGTTCGCTGACTGCCGCCTGCGCTGCCGCAGGCCTGGCAGGACTCTGGGGACTGGCGCCCGCCCAGGCGGCCGACAAAGTGAAGGTCGGCTTCGTCAGCACGCTGTCGGGCCCGTCAGCCGGCCTCGGCGTGGACATCCGCGATGGTTTCCTGCTGGCGACTAAGCTGTCCGGCGGCAAGCTTGGCGGGCTGCCGGCCGAGGTGATCGTCAGCGACGATCAGTTCAAGCCCGATGTGGGCAAGCAGCTGTTCGAGAAGAACATCAAGCGCGACAAGGTCGACTTCATGACCGGCGTGGTGTTCTCGAACATCATGCTGGCCTCGGTGCCCGAAGCATTCTCGAGCAAGACCTTCTACATCAGCCCGAACGCCGCGCCGTCCAATCTTGCCGGCAAGGAATGCAATCCGTTCTTCTTCGCGGTGTCCTGGCCCAACGACGCCTACCATGAAGCGGCAGGTGCGCATGCCACGCGCAAGGGCTACAAGAACGCCTATCTGCTGGCGCCCAACTATCAGGCGGGCAAGGATTCGCTGGCCGGCTTCAAGCGGCACTTCAAGGGCAAGATCGGCGCCGAGGTCTACACCAAGCTGGGGCAGCTCGATTACTCCGCCGAACTGGCCGAGATCCGGGCCGCCAAGCCCGAGGTGCTGTACGTCTTCCTGCCCGGGGGCATGGGCATCAACTTCATCAAGCAGTTCGTCGGTGCCGGACTGTCCAAGGACACGACACTGCTGGTGCCCGGGTTCGGCTCGGACCAGGACATCATCCGCCCGGTGGGCGACTCGATGCTGGGCCTGTTCGACGCGGCGCACTGGGCGCTCGATCTCGACAATGCGGCGAACAAGAAGTTCGTGGCCGAATTCGAGAAGGAGTACAAGCGCCTGCCGTCGCTCTTCGCATCGCAGGGCTACGACGCCGCGCTGCTGATCGACGCGGCGGTGCGCGACTTGAAGGGCCGGCTCGATGACAAGGATGCGGTGCGCAAGGCGCTGCGCACGGCCAAATTCGCCTCGGTGCGCGGTGACTTCAAGTTCAACAGCAATCACTACCCGATCCAGAACTACTACCTGCGTGTGGTCGGCAAGGACGGGCAAGGCCGCCTGGTCAACAAGACCCTTGGCGAGCCGATCTTCCGAAATCACGGAGATGCGTACGTTCAGGATTGCTCGATGAAGTGATCGCGACGCCCTGATGTCCGGTCTGCTGCTGATCGAGCAGTCCCTGAACGGGCTGCAGTTCGGGTTGATGCTGTTCCTGCTCGCCGCCGGCCTCACACTGGTCTTCGGCATCATGGACATGATCAACCTTGCCCATGGCTCGATGTACATGGTCGGGGCCTTCGTCGCCGCATGGCTGGTCGAGCTCACCGGTTCGTTCGTGATCGGCGTCATTCTGGCCGTGCCCCTGACCGGGCTGTTCGGCATGGCCATGGAATCCACCCTGCTGCGCACCCTGTATGCGCGCGATCACCTGTCGCAGGTGCTGGCCACTTTCGCGCTGATCCTGATCCTGAATGAATCGGTGCGGATGATCTGGGGTTCCGACCTGCCGATGTCGGCGCCTGCCGCGCTGGCCGGTCCGGTCGAACTGATGCCGGGACTGTCTTACCCGGCCTACCGTCTGCTGATCATCGCGGTGGGACTGTTGCTTGCACTGGCGCTGTACGTGCTCGTCGCCCGCACCCGGATCGGTGCGCTGGTGCGCGCAGGCGCGTCCAACCGCGAGATGGCGATGACGATGGGCGTCAACATTCCGCGCCTGTTCACTGCCGTCTTCGGCGTCGGCGCGGCCTTGTGTGCGGTGGCCGGCGCGCTGCTGGGGCCGCTGTTCGCGGTGCAGGTCGGCATGGGCGAGAGCATCCTGATCCTGGCCTTCGTGGTGATCGTGATCGGAGGGATCGGGTCGGTGCGCGGCGCACTGGTCGGCTCGCTGCTGGTGGGCATGGTCGACACGCTCGGGCGCACCGTGATGCCGCACCTGTTCCGTGAATTTCTGCCGCCGCAGATGGCCAGCGCCGCCGGCCCGGCCGTTGCTTCGGTCATCGTGTATCTGCTGATGGCGGTGGTGCTGTTCGTCAAGCCCGAAGGGCTGTTCCCGGCGCGCGGATGACGATGGCTGCCCCGCGCCCACTCGCCCTGAACACGCTCGCCGCCGGACTGGCGCTCGCGCTGGCCATCGCCTTTCCGTTCGCAATGCAGGCGCTGCAGGCCGAGTTCTACATCAGCGTGGCCAGCCGCATCGGCATCTACGCGATCGCCGCCACCAGCCTGAATCTGCTGCTCGGCTACGGCGGCCTGGTGTCGTTCGGACATGCCGCGTTCTTTGGAATCGGCGCCTATTGCGTGGGCGTCCCGATCGCCGAGGGCTTTGCCAACGGCTGGCTCGGCTTTGCGCTGGCCATGGCTGTCGCGGGGGCCGCTGCGCTGGCGATCGGCGCCATTTCGCTGCGCACGCGCGGTGTCTACTTCATCATGATCACGCTGGCCTTTGCGCAGATGCTTTACTACCTGGCCAATTCGATCAAGGCCTACGGCGGCGATGAAGGCCTGAACATCACGAGCCGTTCGGACTTCGGATTCGGTCTCGACCTGAAGGACGACACGACGTTCTACTTCGTGGTGCTGGTGGTGCTGGCCGCGGTGCTGACCGGGCTGCGCCGGCTGGTGTCTTCGCGCTTCGGGCGCGCCATCCAGGCGATCCGCGACGACGATGTGCGGGCCGAGTCGATCGGCTATCCGACCTTCCGGTTCAAGCTGCTGCTGTTCGTGATCGCCGGCGCGATCGGTGGCCTCGCGGGCGCGCTGATGGTCAATCAGCAGAACTATGTGAACCCGAGCCTGCTCTACTGGACCCAGTCGGGCACGCTGATGATCATGGTGATCCTGGGCGGCGTCGGCACTGTGTGGGGCGGGCTGATCGGCGCGGCGGCGCTGCTGATCCTCGAAGAGACCTTGTCCGCTTACACCGTGCACTGGCAGTTCTATGTCGGCTGGATTCTGCTGCTGGTGGTGCTGTTCGCCCCGCGCGGACTGGCGGGCCTGATGGCGCGGCGCAGGCCCCTGCCATGAGCCTCGCGACATCCGGCGCCGCCTTGGGGCCGCTGCTCGAGATCCGCGACCTGGTGAAGCGCTTCGGCGTGCTCGCTGCGACCGACCGGCTGAGCCTGAACGTGCGGCGCGGCGAGGTGCATGCACTGATCGGACCCAGCGGCGCGGGCAAGACCAGCCTGATCGCACAGATCGCCGGCACGCTGGCGCCCGACGCCGGACACATCCTGTTCCAGGGACGCGACATCACCCGGCTGGCGGCCCACCGGCGGGTGCGCCAGGGTCTTGTGCGCTCGTTCCAGATCACTCGCCTGTTCACCCGGTTCACCGCGCTCGAAAACGTGGCGCTGGCCGTGCAGGCGCGCAGCGGGTCCAGCCTGTCCTTCTGGCGGCCGGTGAGTGCCGAGCACGGCCTGCTCGACGAGGCGCAAGCGGTGCTCGAACAGGTCGGACTGGCCGATCGCGCCGACACCCCCTGCGCCGAACTGCCGCACGGCGAACAGCGCTCGCTTGAAGTGGCGCTGGCGCTGGCCACGCGTCCGGCGCTGCTGCTCCTCGACGAGCCGCTGGCCGGCACCGGCCCTCAGGAGTCCGAGCGCATGGTGGCGCTGATCCAGCGGCTGCGCCAGACCGTGACGATCCTGCTGGTCGAGCA
The DNA here is from genome assembly GCA_035401985.1 of Burkholderiaceae bacterium. Classification (GTDB taxonomy): domain Bacteria; phylum Pseudomonadota; class Gammaproteobacteria; order Burkholderiales; family Burkholderiaceae_E; genus Quisquiliibacterium. The sequence continues at coordinate 4,392 of DAONCJ010000345.1, forward strand.
TGATGTCGATGCGGTGTTCCGGCTCGCCGATACCGTGTCGGTGCTGGTTGGCGGACGGGTGATCGCGTCGGGAGCGCCGCAGGCAGTGCGCCAGGATCCGGAGGTCATCACCGCCTATCTCGGCGATGAGGCGGCAGGCGAAAGCGGGCACAGACGATGACCGAACCGCTGTTGCGCATACGCGGGCTGGAGACCGCCTACGGCCCCAGCCAGGTGCTGTTCGGCATCGACCTCGATGTGCGCGCCGGCGAGACAATCGGCCTGCTCGGGCGCAATGGCATGGGCAAGACC
>DAONCJ010000346.1:0-4669 GCA_035401985.1 Burkholderiaceae bacterium
GCTGTCTGAGCACGACCACCGAGATCGGCCTGCAGCTCGATGCGCGGGCCGCACCGCAGTCGTGGCTCGGACCGCCGGCCTGCCTGCTGCACCTGTGGAACCCGGCGCAGGGGCTGGTCAGCCATGTCAGCCAGATCGGGCGTTATCCGGGACCCTATCCGTTCTTCTGACCGGCCCCCCGGCCGGCGGATTCCCAGAGGAGCATGACGATGCCGATCCATGAAGTATTCGCCTACCTGCACGTTGCCGATGGCGCGCGTGCGATCGAGTTCTACAAGCAGGCGTTCGGCGCGATCGAGACGTTCCGGCTGACCGAACCGGGCGGGCGGCTCGGCCACGCCGAATTGACGCTCGGCAACACCACGTTGATGCTGGCCGACGAGTTTCCCGAGTACGGGATACGGGGGCCGCAGACGATCGGCGACACTTCGGTGACGCTGCACCTGCACGTCGACGATGCCGACGCGCTGATCCGGCGCGCGGTCGACGCAGGCGCCGTGCTCGAACGCGAGCCGGCCGATCAGTTCTATGGCGAACGTTCGGGCAGCGTGCGCGATCCGTTCGGGCATCGCTGGACGATCGGCCACACCATCGAGGCGCTCACGCCCGACGAGATGCAGCGCCGTTACACCGAACTGTTCAAGGACGCGTGAAGAGCGCCGACCCATCATGAGCATCGAGATCAGCAAGGAGGCGCGCCAGCAGGCGATCGCCTCGATCGAACGGTACTGCCGCGAGAACCTGGACGAGCCGATCGGCAACATCGCGGCCGGCGCGATGCTGGGCTTCTTCCTGGAGGAGATCGGGCCGCTGGTCTACAACCGGGCGGTGGCCGATGTGCAGGAGCGGCTGCAGGCCCGCATCCTCGAACTCGACATCGAGGTGCACGAGGATGAGTTCGGCTACTGGCGCAAGTACGACCGGCCGAGCAGGGGCCGCTGAAACAAAGACCGGCATCGCCCTGTTCGAGCGGCGACCGCCTGAATCGGGCCTGGCCTGGCCTGGCCTAGTGCAATCCACTAGCCGGCAATAGCGCGGTCCGCGGGCCGCGAACCGGGAGGCGCGCGATTCGCCGTGGCGCCCGTGCGTCCTAAAGTCATCCGAGGCAGACATCCGCCCTCGGGGACTTTTCGATGCACATCCGGCTCCACGGAATCAGCAAGCGCTTCGGCCAGGTCCAGGCTGTCGACCGCGTTGATTTCGAGGCCCGGCCCGGCACGGTGACCGCGCTGCTCGGCGAAAACGGTGCCGGCAAGAGCACTCTGATGAAGCTGCTGTTCGGCCTGCATCGGCCCGATGCAGGATACATCGAGCTCGATGGCCAAACTCAGCTCGTCGACTCGCCGCGCACCGCGATTCGTTTCGGCATCGGCATGGTGTTCCAGCAGTTCAGCCTGATCGGCTCGCTGACGGTGCGCGAGAATCTGGCGCTGGTGCTGCCGCAGGGCGCATGGTGGATCGGGCGCGGCGCGCGGCGCCTCGCGGCAATCGACCGCCATCTGGCTGCCGTGCTGCCCGAGATCGATCCCAATGCCCGTGTCGCCGACTTGTCGGTGGGCCAGGTGCAGTCGGTGGAACTTGCCAAGGTCTTGCTGCTGCGGGCCCGTTGCGTGATCCTGGACGAGCCCAGTGCCGTGCTCTCGCCCACCGAAGCGCAGCAGCTGTGGCGATCGATTCGCCAACTCGCCGAACGCGGCCTTTCAGTCGTCCTGATCACCCACAAGCTGGCCGACGTGCGGGCCTGTGCCGATCGGGTGAGCGTGATGCGCGCGGGGCGCCTGGTGGGCGACGTGCCGGCGGGCGATCTGGACGAGGCGGCGGTCGTACGGCTGATGGTCGGTCACGCGCCGGACAAGGTGCGCACGCCGCTGCCCCGGGATCCGGCGGCGCGCGTGCGCCTGTGGGTCAAGGCGATCCGGGCCGGCTCTCTGAACGAGCTGAGCCTGCAGGTGCATGCGGGCGAGATCGTCGGCGTGGCCGGCGTGTCCGGAAGCGGGCAGACCGAACTGGCCCAGGCGCTGGGCGGGGTGCTGCCGGTGCAGGCGGGCGAAGTGATCCTCGACGGCGAGCGGCTGCGCGCGCCGCGCTACTCGTCGCCGACGAGCGCGAAGCTGGCCTACATCCCCGAGCAGCCGCTGCTCAACGCGGTGGCCCCGGACCTGTCGCTGTCGGTGAACCTTGCGCTCAAGCGCGTTGCCGGCCTGTCATTCGTGCCGGACCGGCGGCAGCTCGAACGGCACGCGTCGGCCCTGATCGCGCGATTCGATGTGCGCCCGCCCGATCCACGGGCGCTCGCCGGATGGCTCTCCGGCGGAAATCTGCAGAAGCTGGTGGCGGCGCGCGAGCTGTCGGAATCGCCCGCGGTCGTGGTCGCCTGCTATCCGACCATGGGACTTGACATCACCGCTGCCGCGCAGGTCTACGAATCGCTGTTCGGCCTGGCCCGCGAGGGCAGTGCGGTGCTGTGGATCTCGGAAGATCTCGACGACCTGATGACCCATGCGCATCGGATCGCTGTGATGCTCGACGGCCGCGTGGTACGGGTGCTGGATGCCGCCGAGACGACGCTCGCGGAACTGGGTTCATGGATGACGGGCTCGGGAGTGCGGCCTTGCGCGAAATCGGCCTGAGCGCGGCGGCATTCATCGCGCTGAGCGCGCTCTTCTTCGGGCTGATCGGCCGCGAGCCGATCGCGATGCTTGGCGCGATCGCCGAGGCATCGGTCGGCAGCGGGTACGCGCTGGGCGAATCGGTGCTGCGCGCCACGCCGATCCTGTTGTGCGCGCTCGCCACCCTGACGCCGGCGCGGGTCGGTCAGATGTCGGTCGGCGCCGAGGGGCAACTGTATTTCGGCGCATTGACCGGCACGGGCGTGGTGCTGGCCTTCCCGCAGGCGCCGAGCGTGGTCCTGATGCCGGCTCTGCTGGCCGCAGGCGCGGCCGGCGGCGCCCTCTGGGCCCTGCTGCCGGCGCTGCTGCGCGTGGCCGCCCGTGTGAACGAAACCATCTCGACCCTGCTGCTGAACTACGTCGCGGCGTTGCTGGTGACCTGGCTGGTCTACGGCCCCTGGAAGAATCCGCACAGCCAGGGCTGGCCTGCGACGATCGATTTTCCGGATGCCGCGCGGCTGCCCACCCTTTGGGACAGCCGCGTCCATGCGGGGCTGCTGCTGGCGCTGGCGCTGGCGGTGCTGCTGCACGGGCTGTTCACCCGGACTCGCTGGGGTCTGGTGCTCGACATCCTGCGCAGCAATCCGCGCGCCGGGCAGCAGGCGGGCCTGAGCCTGGCGCGTCAGATCGTGCTGACGATGCTGATCGGCGGGGCGCTGGCCGGCCTGGCGGGCATCGCCGAGACGTCCGCGGTGCAAGGGCGACTGCAGGCCGACCTGTCCAACGGCGCCGGCTTGAGCGGATTCCTGGTGGCCTGGCTGGCCCGCGGCAATGTCTTGCGCGCCATTGCGCTGGCCCTGCTGGTCGGCGCGCTGCTGGCGGCCGGCGACGGCCTGCAGATGAGCGCCGGCGTACCGTCATCGGCCACGCTCGTGGTGCAGGGCCTGCTGTTCGTGGCGGTGCTGGGCGTGGGCGGCTGGCGCGCCCGTGCGATGGCCTCGCGGCGCACGGGAGCGGTCGATGTCTAGCGTCGAGATCGTGCTGTCGGGCCTGCTGATCTCGGCGCTGCGCAGTGCCACGCCGCTTCTGTTCGCGCTGCTGGGCGAGTGCCTGACGCAGCGCGCGGGCCGCATCAACCTGGGAGTCGAGGGCCAGATGCTGGTCGGCGCCGCATCGGGCTATGGCGCGACCGCCTTTACCGGCAGCCCCTGGCTGGGCCTTCTGGCGGGTGCGCTGGCTGGAGCCCTGCTGTCGCTGGTGTACGCGCTGCTGACAGTGCCGGCGGCTGCCAATCCGTTTGCCAGCGGCCTGGCGGTCTGGATGCTGGCCTTCGGCCTGAGCGCGTATGCCGGCACGGGGCTGGTCGGCCTGCGCATCGAGGGGTTCGAGCCGCTGGCCTGGGGACTGACGCCCAGTATCGTGCTGGCGCTGGCCCTGGTGCCGCTGATCGGGCTGTGGCTGTATCGCACGCGAACCGGCCTGCGCTGGCGCGCCGTCGGCGAATCGCCGGAGACGGCACGCGCCGCGGGCATCAGGCCGTGGGCCGTGATCGTCAGCGCGATCGCGGTGGGCGGGCTGCTGTCCGGACTGGGCGGCGCGGCGCTGTCGGTCGACTACACCCGAACCTGGGCCGAAGGCATGACGGCGGGCCGTGGCCTGGTGGCGGTCGGCCTGGTGATCGTCGCCCGCTGGAATCCCTGGCTGGCGCTGCCCGCGGCCCTGCTGTTCGGCGGCGCCGAAGCCCTGTCGCTGCGTCTGCAGGCGGCTGACAGCGCGATCTCCGCGCATCTGCTGCACACGCTGCCTTACCTGACGAGCCTCGCGGTGTTCGCCTTCACCTGCCTGCGCCTGGGTGCGCGGCGCGGCGATGGCGGCGCGCCGGCGGGCTTGAAGGCCGTGTTCGAACACTGAGTCCCTGCATCCCCCGATTTTCCGATCCGCTACCCGACCGATTTCGCTTCCCGATCGATTCCTTGCCCCTCGATGTCCGTCCCTCAGGAGATCCTCATGCGCATCAAGCACCGTCTCGTCGCCCTCGCCACCCTGCCGCTGATGGCAGC
>DAONCJ010000347.1:0-4662 GCA_035401985.1 Burkholderiaceae bacterium
GCTAGCGGCCAGCGGGGCTGTTGCCCGTGCAGACGGTGACTTTCAGGCAAGGACGCTCAGCCGGCCGCGCGCGAGGAGCCCGCACCTGCGCGGGTTGCATTGCCATCGGTGCGGCGTCCGAGCGAGATGAGCAGGTGCAGCCCGGCTCCGAGCAGCACCAGCAGCACGCTGCCGATCCCCCAGATCGTCCACGCCGCGACCGTCACGCCAGTGGCCAGAGCCGGGGCCGCTTCGATCAGGCGGTCGACAACCGGCCCCAGGCTCGCCAGCATCTGGCTCACCCACTGCGCGATTTCCGCTGGCACCCAGGAGGTCACCCAATCGGGAAGCGTGAGGGCGCCCGAGCCTGACGCACCCGACTTGAGTTCGCCCGCGTGCGAGACGGTCCAGATCGTGACTGCATGCAGCGCCCAGGCGACCAGAGCCCAGAGCGCCAGGAGTGAAGCGACGACGAACCAGCTGAGGGCGTAGAACATGTCCGGACTTTCCGTGGTGGTCGAATCCGTCGCAGTATGCGTATCCGTGCGATGCGAACAAACCATGGTTATTCGCATCTAAACTGCGGTTTTTCCGCACTGGAGCGCGCATGCTCAATTATCGGCATCTGCATTACTTCTGGGTCGTCACGAAGGAAGGTGGATTCGCGGGGGCCGCCAGGCGGCTGGACGTGGCAGTGCAGACCATCAGTGCCCAGGTGCGTGAGCTCGAGCAGTCGCTCGGCCACCAGTTGCTCAAGCCGTCAGGCCGCGGCGTGGCGCTCACCGAGGCCGGCCAGGCTGCCTTTTCGCGTGCCGAGGAAATCTTTCAGCTTGGCCAGGGGATCCCCGACGAGGTGCGGGAGGCGGCGAGCGGGAAAGTAGCGCGCCTGGCGGTCGGGTTCTCCGACGGCATCTCCAAGCTCGCAGCCCATGCGCTGCTGGCACCGGTCTTGAGCACACCCAATCTGCGGCTGGTGTGCCACGAAGGGGAATTCGAGCAGCTGCTGGGCGAGCTGGCACTGCATCACCTGGACCTGGTGCTGGCGGGGCAGGCCGCGCCACGCAATCCGAACCTGCGCCTCACCAGCGAACGGCTCGTCGACTCGCCGGTCGAGTGGTACGGACCGGCGCGCCTGGTCGGCAAGAGCGAGCGCGACAGCTTTCCTCAAAGCCTCGACGAATTGCCTGTGCTGCTGCCCACCGGACACTCCGCGCTGCGAACGACGCTGGACCACTGGTTCGAGACACAAGGGCTGCGCCCGCGCATCGTCGGCGAATTCGAGGACAGCGCGCTGCTCGCCGTCTTCGCGGCCCGGGGCCTGGGGGTGTTTCCTGTCAGCAGGCTGGGCGCGGACGACGTGGCCTTGATGCGTGGGCTGCGCCTGCTCGGCACGACCGACGGCGTGAGGGAAGAAATCCACGCCATTCGATCGCGCCGCGGACAGCACCACCCGTTGGTGGCGCAAGTGATGGCCGCGGACCGTGTGGCGTCAATGGAAGAAGCATCGGGCGCGAGGAAATCGCGATGATCAGGAATGTGCCGCTCGATCGGCTTCAAGGACTGGATGACTCGGCAGACGGGCTGTCCGAGAGCGAGGCCGCAGCGCGCGCGGTCGCCTATGGACCCAATCTGATCCTCGAGGCCGCACCGAAAGGTTGGCTCGATCTGGCACGCGACACGCTGAAGGATCCGATGCTGTGGTTCCTGACGGGCACCAGCCTACTGTTTGGTTTCGTCGGGCAGACCCGCGAGTCCGCGATACTGCTCGCCGCATTGCTGCCTCTGGTCGGCATGGACGCTTACCTGCATCGCAGGACGCATGCGTCGATCGAGGGCCTCACCACCCGCCTGGCGAGCCGCGCGACGGTCGTGCGCGCAGGCGTCAGCCAGACGGTTTCGGCGACAGACCTGGTGCCAGGCGACCTCGTCGTCGTCACCACCGGAGAGGCCTTTCCGGCCGACGGTCTCGTGGTCGGCGGCGAACGGATGCAGGCCGACGAATCGGCGTTGACCGGCGAGTCGTTCCCGGTGCGCAAAGTGGGTCTCGATCGTCTGCCTCGCGATGCGTCCGAGGCGAAGGTCGATGGTGCGTCGTGGGGCTTCGCCGGCACGCGCCTGCTGACCGGCGAAGCGCGGATGCGCGTGATGTACGTCGGACGCGAGACGCTGTACGGCGAAATCGCCAGCTCCGCGACCCGCGGCGCGCAGGCCCGCACACCACTGCAGACAGCGGTCGGACAACTGGTCGTGGTGCTGATCGTCGGCGCGGCGCTGCTGTGCCTGACGCTCGGCTGGGTACGTTGGCAGCAGGGGCACGGTCTTCTCGATGCCCTCCTGAGTGCACTGACGCTGGCCGTGGCCGCGCTGCCCGAGGAATTCCCGGTCGTGCTGACCTTTTTTCTGGGCGTGGGCGTGTATCGGCTCGCGAAGCGGCAGGCATTGGTGCGTCGGGCCGTTGTTGTGGAGAACATCGGCCGCGTCTCGTGCATCTGTTCCGACAAGACGGGCACGATCACCGAGGGCAAGCTTCGCCTGAGCCACCGTGACACTGCCCAGGCCGTCGATCCCGAGCTTCTGCTGCAGCTTGCGGCGGCCGCCTCCAGGCGGGAAACAGGCGATCCGATGGACTTGGCGATCCTGGAAGCGCTGCCGCAGCCGCTGCCCTGGGAAGTGGTGGCGACCTTTCCCTTCACCGAGGACCGCAAGCGCGAAACCGGCGTTCATCGACGGGACGCCCGGCTGATCGCCGCGGTCAAGGGTGCCCCGGAAGTCGTGTTCGGGCAATGCGGCCTTGGTCCGAGCGAATTGAGCGAGTGGCAGCATCGCGTCGACGCGTACGCGGATACGGGACACAAGGTGATCGCCTGCGCATGGCGTGATCTCGACGCTGTCCAGACCTGGGCAGGCGGCGAGCCCGAGCGCGGCTTTCAAATGGCCGGTCTGCTGTGCTTCGAGGATCCGGTCCGGCCTGGCGTGCGGGAGGCGCTGCAGACATGTCGGGCCGCCGGCATCCGCGTCATCATGGTCACCGGCGATCACCACCGCACGGCACTCGCGGTCGCGCGCGAGATCGGCCTGGGCGACGGAGATCCGCGCGTGGTCGAAGGCACGGAGATGAGTGCCCGGCTCGAGCGGGGCGACGCGTCACTGCTTCACGAGGTGGACGTGATCGCCCGCGCCGTTCCCGCACAGAAGCTCGAGCTCGTGCGCGCATTGAAGGACAGCGGCGAGATCGTCGCGGTCACTGGCGACGGCGTCAACGACGTGCCAGCGCTGCAGGCAGCCGACATCGGCATTGCGATGGGCGAGCGCGGAACCCGCAGCGCGCGCGAAGTGGCGGCCATCGTGCTGCTCGACGACGACTTCAGCAGCATCGTTCGCGCCATCGCGGAAGGCCGGCAACTGTTCACCAATCTTCAGTTGAGCTTTCAATACCTGCTGATGATTCACCTGCCGCTGGTTCTGACCGCGGCGCTGATACCGCTGGCCGGGTTCCCGGTGCTCTACCTGCCGATCCACGTGGTATGGCTCGAACTCATCATTCATCCCACCGCGCTGCTGGTGTTTCAGGAACTGCCGGCGGGGGGGCGCCTCGGCCGGCTGCAGCGCTCGGCGCGGCTTCGGTTTTTCGGCCCGGTGCAATGGGCCGTGATCGCGCTTGTTGCGGCCGTGCTGACAGCCGCCGTGGGCGTGAGTTTCCTGCGCGGGCTCGAGCAGGGCTACGACGTCGACCATGCGCGTGCCATCGCGCTGGTCGCGCTGACCAGCGCCAGCGCGGGCATCACGGCGGGGCTGACCCGACTGCGTACGCGCGCGGCGCAGATCATGGTGGCGGCGACGCTGCTGCTGTCGTGCCTGCTGGTGCAGATCCCTGCATTGTCTGCGCTGCTGCATCTGAAGCCGCTGGATGCCGACGACTGGGCGCTCGCGCTCGGCGGCGGAGCCTTGGCAGGCGTCCTCGCATGGTCGCCGTTCCGGTGGAACGATCGGCAGGGCGCGCGCTGAGGGCCGTGGCGCTGCTAAGTCTCTCCTTCCGTCAGGGCTGCAGCAGCAGCCATGTGAGGTAAGCATCTCCGCGCCGCGTCGCCGCGACGTCGAGCGCGGCGGTGAACACCGCCTGCAGTGCCAGTCCCACGGCGGCGCCCCTCAGCCAGCCGCCTGCGGGCGCCGACACCAGCACGAGCAGGCTCAGGATCAGCAGCGCGACCTCCACCCCAAGGTAGATCCTGAAGTTGCGCATCACCACCTGCATGCGCGGCACTTCTTCGGACCTGATCCGTTCGGGTGTCGACTGCGCCATCTGCTGCACACGGGCCGTGTCCTCAGGACTGCGCTGCCACACGGTGACGCCGACGATCAACTGCAGCGCAGCCACCACCGACAGGGTGATTGCCATGCCGTTGAAGAAGGGCTTGCGCATCATGAGCAGGCACCAGGCCGACACGGCCAGCGCGATCGCGCCAACGGTGATGAAGAGCAGGCTCTCGGCGCGCTCGGCGTTGAAGTAGGTGCTGATGGTGTCCATGGGCATCAGACAAAGCCGATGTGCTTGCGCAGCGGCAGCTCGCGAATGCGCTGACCGGTGGCATGGAAGATTGCGTTGGCCAGCGCGGGCGCGGCCGGAGGCGTGCCCGGTTCGCCCACGCCGCGGATGCGCCCGCCGCCTTCGAGCACCTTCACCTG
>DAONCJ010000348.1:0-4659 GCA_035401985.1 Burkholderiaceae bacterium
GGCGCCATCCGCCATCACCTGAACGACCACGAGGGCGCACTGGCCGATGCCCGCCGCAATCTGGACGCCTGGATGCCGGTGCTCGAGGCGAACGGGGCCGAGGCGCTGCTGATCAATGCCTCGGGCTGCGGCGCGATGATCAAGGACTACGCCCACCTGCTGCGTGACGACCCGGTGTACGGGCCGCGTGCGCAGCGGCTGGTGGCGCTCACCTTCGATCTGGCGCAGTGGCTGCCGCGCGAGTTCGCCGCTGCCAGCGAACGGGCCGGCGGCCTGGTGCGCCAGCCGGGCGCCTCGCCGGTGGTGTTCCACCCGCCCTGCACGCTGCAGCATGGTCAGCAGGTGCGCGGCGAGGTGGAACAGCTGCTGGTCTCGCTGGGTGTCACGGTTCAGCCGGTGACCGACTCACACCTGTGCTGCGGATCGGCGGGCACCTACTCGGTCCTGCAGCCCGAACTGGCCGGGCAGCTTCGCGAGCGCAAGCTGGCGAACCTGCAGGCCGGCGGTCCGGCCACGGTGCTGTCGGCGAACATCGGCTGCATCGCGCATCTGCAGGGCGGCACCGACACACCGGTGCGCCACTGGATCGAGTGGCTGGACGAGGCGATCGCCTGAGCATCCGCCGTCTGAGTGATTGACCCGGCGCGTTTCCAAAGCATCGGGCCCCGGTGTATCTTCCCCCGCAGCTTCGGGCGCCTCGCGCCCGGGCCTTCACGCGGGAGAACATAGGCAGATGTCCAAAGTCGGCAAGGTGCTGCTCACCCTGGTGCTGCTGGCCGGCTTCGGCGCGGCGCTCTTTTTCGCCATGCAGGGCCAGCAGAGCGAGGTGGCGGAGAAGGCGCGGACCGAGGCAGTCGCCAGCGCGACCGAACTCACCGGCATCATCGCGCTCGACGTCGAGCCATTCTTCGCCGATGAGCGGGTGCGCAAGCTGCTGGCCGATCAGCGTCTGCCGGTCAAGGTGACCCGCGTCGGCAGCCGCGAGATGGCGGCCAAGGTGGTCGCTGGCAGCATGCCCGACTTCTTCTTCCCCTCGGGCGTGGTGGCGGCCAGCCAGATCGTCGATGCGGCCCGCAAGGCCAACGTGCCGATGGCGCAGTCCTCGCCCTTTCATACCCCGATGGTGATCGCCAGCTGGACGCCGATCGCCGGCATCCTGGTGGCCAACGGAATGGCCAAACCGCTGGGTGATCGCACCTATGGCGTCGACATGGTCAAGCTGACCCGCGCGATGCTCGAGCGCAAGCGCTGGAAAGACCTGCAAGGCGCCGCGGCCTACGATGTGTCGCGCGGCGTGCTGGTCTCGACCACCGATGTCCGGCGCAGCAACTCTGCGGCCATGTACCTGGCGCTGACCAGCTACGCGGCCCACGGCGACGTGCTGACCGATCGCGCGACCGCCCGTGCGCTGGCCGCGAAACTGGCCGAGCTCTTCAAGCGCCAGGGTTATCAGGAAAACTACGTCAACGGAAATTTCGACGACTACGTGTCGATCGGCATCGGCAAGACGCCGATGGCCTTCATCTACGAGAACCAGCTGGTCAGCTATGCGCTGACGCGCAAGGGCGTGGGCGCCGACATGGTGCTGCTGTATCCGCAGCCCACGATCGTCAACAAGGTCGTGTTCCTGGCCGGCAGCGAGCGGGCAAAGGCGCTGGCCGATCTGCTGGCGCGCAATGCGGACCTGCAGCGTATCGCCGTCGAATACGGATTCAGGATCGCCGACACCGGCGTGTTCATGCGAACGGTCAAGCCGACCGGGCTCGCGGTCGAGGAGCGCATCACCCAGGTGGTCGATCCGCCTTCCTTCGATCTGATGGCCGAAATGATCGATGTGGTCACCCAGGAGATGGCGCAATGAACCGGTTCCGTCGCAGCGCGCTGTGCACCATCGCCGTCCTGACGCTGCTTGGCTGCAACAAGGCGCCCGACCCGGCCAGCGGCATCCAGTCGCCACAGGCAGGTCCATCGGCCACGGCGCCTGCGGAGAGTCCAACGTTCAAGGTGCTCGCGACCAGCGACCTGAAGGACGCGCAGCCGCTCGAGGGCATGGTCGAGAAGGCCACCGGCGTGAAGCTGCGCTTCAGCTTCGGCGGCACCATGGAAAGCACCGAGGCGGTGCTCACCGCAAAGACGGACGCCCACGCCGCCTGGTTCGCCAATGCCAAGTATCTGCTGAGCGACCCGCAGGGCCAGTCGCGGGTCAGGCTGCAGGACAAGATCATGCTGTCGCCGATCACCGTCGGGGTCAGCGAATCCACGGCCCGCAAGCTGGGCTGGACCGATCCAGCGCAGGCCGCCAAGGTCACCTGGAAGTCGATCGCCCAGGCCAGTGCCCAGGGCAAGCTCACCTATGCGCTGTCCAATCCGGCCACTTCCAACCAGGGCTTCATGGCGCTGATGGGCGTGGTGGCGTCCGCCAGCAGCAAGGCCGACGCGCTGACCGCCGCCGATGTCGACCGTCGGGCGATCGCCGACTTCCTGAAGGGCTACAAGCTGCCCGGCGACAACTCGACCTACCTGGCCGAGAAGTTCATCGAGCAGCAGGGCACCCGGGTCAACACCTTCATCAATTACGAAAGCTGGCTGCTCACGCTGAACAATGGCGGCAAGCTGCGCGAGCGGCTGGTGCTGGTCTATCCGCACGAGGGGGTGGCGACGGCCGATTACCCGTTCATGCTGCTCGACGACAGCCGGCGTGCCGACTACCAGAAGGTGGTCGCCTACCTGAAGAGCCCCGAGGCGCAGACCTGGCTTGCGCGCCAGACACTGCGCCGCCCGATCAGCTCCGAGGTGGCCGCCACGGTGGCCGATATCTTCCCGAAAGAGGGCATGCGGGTGGAGCTGCCGTTCTCGCCGGACCGGCAGCTGGCCGACGGCCTCATCGATGCCTATCTGAACGAATTCCGCCTGCCGATCGCCTCGACCTTCGTGCTGGACACCAGCGGCAGCATGGAGGGCAACGGCCGGCGCGCGCAGCTGGTGCAGGCCATGCATTACATCGCGGGCGCCGACAACTCGCTGACCGGCCGGCTCGCCAAACTCACCAACCGCGAGCGCGTCTGGCTGCTGCCCTTCAGCGATGTGCCGGGGCCGCTGACCTTCTTTCAGGTGCCGGGCGGCGATCCGGCGGCGCGCGGCGTGCAGGTGCAGCAGGACTCCGAGGCCAAGCAGAAGGTGCTGGGCGATGTGCGCAGCTACGCCGACGCGCTGCGCATGACCGGCAGCACCGCGTTGTACGACAGTGTGCTCAAGGCGCTCGAGCACATGCTCGCGCAGAAGAAGCAGTCGCCCGGCTACCAGTATTCGGTGGTCGCCTTCACCGACGGCGAGAACAACAAGGGCCGCGGGCTGGCCGAGTTCAAGGCCGCTTACGCCCAGCTTCCCGAGGACGTCCGCGGCATCCCGGTGTTCATGGTGCTGTTCGGCGAGGCCAAGGAGAGCGATCTGAAGGAGATGATCGCGACCACTGGCGGGCGCGTGTTCGACGCGCGCAAGACGCCGCTCTACGCGGTGTTCAAGGACATCCGCGCGTACCAGTGAGTCACCGATGCTCGACAAGCTTCAGCGGCTGATCCTCAGCCCGTCCAACTGGCTCGGTCTGGCGCTGGCCAGCGCCGTGCTGGTGCTCAAGGGCTTGGGAATGCTGGGCTGGGCCGCCGGGCCGCTGGCCCTCGCCGGCTATGGGGTGGGCTTCGTCGCCGGCGGGCTGCTGTTCGGCTTTCCGTCGTTCGCCGGCTCGGCCTGGGAGTCGCTGAGTTTTGCCGATGAAGGCGATGCCCGCGAGTCCATGGGCCGGGCACTGTCGTCGGTGCGGCGGCTGGTCGAAGACAATCCCGGTGGGCGGCTGCCCCGGCCGCTGCAGCAGCAGGTGCTGGCGCTGTGCAGCTCGCTGGACGGACTGCTTGCGCAGTGGGAGCGCAGCAAGGGCGCCCTGTCGCTGCAGGAAGGGTTCCATGCGCGGCACATCGCGCTGTCGTATCTGCCCGATGCACTGAAGACCTTCCTGTCAATTCCGCCCCAGTTTGCCGCCACGCGGGTGCTGCGTGATGGCAAGACCGCCCAGGACCTCTTTCGCGAAACGCTGACCGACCTGGAGTCCAAGGTGCGTGAACTCGGTGACGACCTGGCCAGCCAGGACGCGCACGCCTTTCTGGCCCACTCGCAATTTCTCCATGAAAAATTCGGCCCGCGCGATGTCCTCATCGCGCCGGATCTTTCTTCCACGAAATCCTCTCAACAGCGAGGTTCATGATGACCAGCGCCGAATCTCCCAACTCCGCCCCGGGCAGCGCAGCCGCCCCGGCAGCCACCGCGCCCGCCTTCCAGCTCACGCCGCCCGAGGTCATCACGCCGGTGCCGATGGAGGCCACGCGCACGGCCGTGCCGCTCAAGCCTGAAACCGTCAGCGCGGTCGACGATCAGGTCAGCCGCTTCATCGATGCACTGATGACCGAGGATGTGCACAGCGCGGGCTTCAAGGCCAAGCTGGACAGCGCCTTCGCGCTGGGCCGCCAGGAAGTCTCGACTGCCGCCAATCTGATGCAGGGCCGCTTCCTGCAGCGCAATTTCATCGGCGCCGACGATACGCCCGCCTACAAGGCGATCGCCGAGATCCGCGGCCAGCTCGACAAGCTCAATCCGGGCAACGAGGGCGAC
>DAONCJ010000349.1:0-4658 GCA_035401985.1 Burkholderiaceae bacterium
CAGGCCCGCCATGAACCCGCTGCTCGAACCCGCCGAACTGGACGAATCAGAATGCAACGCTCACGGCCTGTACGCCCTGCCCGAAGCGGTGTTCGGCCGGGTCGTCGCCCCTGACAGCAATACCCGCCCCGGCTCCGACTCGCCGGGCGTGCTGCACTGGTCGGTTTCGCAGCTTTTCTCGAAGACCGGCCTCAATCCGATCTGAATCGCCGCGGCGTGCGGCGGGCGCACCACGGCCGGGGCCCCGAGCGCACCGTCTGTCGGGGTTTCAAGGGCCGCCATCGGCGCAGCGCCTCGCACAGGGTCAATGGGGACGACGATCAGTCAAACCCCCGGAGACAACCATGGCCCAGATCGCACAGCATCCCCAACAGAACGAGCCCGAGCTCGCCGGCTACACCCTGAACGAGCGCAGCGACCTGCTGGCCGAGCAGGCTGACGAACTGACCGCGCAGGCCAAGGCCATTCGCGTGCTCGACTGGACTGTCCGCTCGGTGTGCGACCCGCACAGCCTCGTTCACTGATAGCCCTTCGGGGCGACGGTCGCGCTGCGCGGCCGATCGCGCCCTGCGCCTTGGCCGCGCCCCTCGCGGGCGCCAGGCCACATCAGCGCTCCTCCCCGGCCTGAGGCCTCGCCCGCGCACTTCCCAAGCGCGAAGCGGCCCGCCGCTGCAGGGCATGCGTGACATGTCGGACATCCGTCCGACGACTGAACGGCATCCGCCCTGGCTGTTGCTTGCTCGATGGGTTGAACCGGCCGGCGTGCGAACCACGCCGCCCCGCAACGCGATGCTCCCGGACGCACACGGAGCGCGCAAACGCTTTGCCGCGCAGACTTCCTGCTGCAAATCACTGGCGGCCCGCAGGCCGCCACTTCACTCAGACTGTCGTCATGTTCTCGTGGGCGGTCCGCTCGACGCTGGCCGCATGCAGGGCATCGCGCTGGCGGTTCAGGGCCAGCCGGGTCGACACCTGGGTGCGGATCTCTGCCGGGCTGCCACTGGAGGCGACACGCCCGCAATGCAGGGTCAGCACCAGATCGGGATAACGGCGCAAGGTCGGCGATTCCAGATCGGGCATCGTGGCCGTCTCTTCGCGATAGCCGTGCAGCGTGCCGCTCATCCACGCCGCGAACACCTTGGGCCCCGCGAACGGGAACATCTGATGCATGCGCAGCATCGCGCCGTCGTGCCAGTGGCCTTCCAGCGAGATCAGGTAGAACCAACCGTCCTCGATCGCCCAGCGTGCCCGATAGGGGACGTCCAGCGTCGCGCTCGGCATCTTCAGGCGGGGGCGTTCACCAATCAGATTGAAGTACGCATCCAGCGGGCGCTCGACCAGCGCAAACCGGCGACCGAGGTGATGCAGTACATCGGGCAGTGACTCGTCCATGGTGAATTCCTGACTGTGATTTGTTGTTGGTTGTCGATCGATGATGGCGGTACGCGCGCACATCGGCGAGCCAGGCGGACGAAGGGGCGCGCCCGCGCCCCGGACGGCATGCAGCGTCGCGGCACAGCGTCAGTGCGGACGACGAGCGGCAGGATCGCGGGAATAGAATGCCTTCAGTTTTCGAAACCCTGCCGACAGTGAGAGCCCCATGAGTGCCCCGCCGCTCGCCCGCCCCGATGCATCGCTGCGCGACGCCTTCTATCGCCGGATCGACAGCGTCAACATGACGCCGCTGTGGGAGGTTCTGCATGCGCTGGTGCCGCCCGAGCCGGCCATCGTCGCGCTGCCGGCGTTGTGGCGCTGGGACGAGGTGCGGCCCTACCTGATGGAGTCCGGCTCGCTGATCAGCGCCGAAGAAGCGGTGCGCCGCGTGCTGATCCTCGAGAATCCGGCGATGCGCGGCCAGTCGGTGATCGCGCCTAGTCTGTACGCAGGCCTGCAGCTGATCCTACCTGGCGAGATCGCGCCGAGCCACCGTCACACGCAGTCGGCGCTGCGCTTCATCGTCGAGGGCACGGGCGCCTACACCGCGGTCGATGGCGAGCGCACGCTGATGCGCCCGGGCGACTTCATCATCACGCCCTCGTGGACCTGGCATGACCACGGCAATGAAGGCATCGGCGGCCACGCCGAACCCGTGGTCTGGCTGGACGGTCTGGACATCCCGATGCTGCGGCTCTTCGGCACCACCTTCGCCGAGAACCTGCCCACCGCAGTCCAGCCGGTCACGCGGCCCTCAGGCGTCAGCCAGGCCCGCTACGGCCACAATATGCTGCCCCTTGGGCCCGCACCCGGCGGGCGCAGCTCGCCGGTCTTCAGCTATCCCTACGACCGGTCGCGCGAGGCCCTCGCCGCACTCGGGCGGGACGCGCCGCTGGACCCGTGGCAGGGCGTGCGCATGCGCTATGCGAATCCGCTGACCGGCGGATGGGCGATGCCCACGATGGGCACCTTTCTTCAGTGGCTGCCCCGCGGCTTTGCCGGCCGCCCGCATCGCAGCACCGACAGCACCGTGTATTCGGTGGTCGAAGGTCGAGGCCGCGCGGTGATCCGTCGTGGCGAGCGGGTCGACACACTGGCCTTCGGACCCAAGGATCATTGGGTCGTCCCGCCCTGGTTCACGCTGTCGCTGCACGCGGACGACGAAGTGGTGCTGTTCAGTTTTTCCGATCGCCCGGTGCAAGAGGCGATCGGCCTGTATCGCGAAGCATTTCTCCAGGAGTCCTGATCCATGTCTGGCGCCGCCGGTCACGTCGACCCATCCCACAAGGGCATCGCCCTGCTGATTGCGACCCTCGCCCTCGTGCTGGCGTTCTCCGAAACGCTCGGCAAGGCCGCGCAGACCTCCGGGCTGAGCTACAACATCGAGGCGTCCAACCTGTGGAACTTCTATCAGGCCAAGACCGTGCGGATGACCACCCTGCGCACCGCCGCCGAGGCGGCCACGCTGCAGGCGGGCAGCGCCTCACCGGATGCGGTCAAGGCCCAGGCTGAAGCATGGCGCAAGACTGCCGCGCGTTATGACAGCGAACCCGAGACCGGCGAAGGCCGCAAGGAATTGATGGCGCGCGCCAAGGAGGCCGAGGCACGGCGCGACCGCGCGATGGCCGCCTATCATCAGTACGAAGTGGCCAGCGGCGCGGTGCAGATCGCGATCGTGCTGGCCAGCGCAACCATCATCACCGGCATGAACGCGCTGGCCTGGGCGTCGGGCGCCCTGGGCGTGCTCGGTGTGGTGTTCAGTCTGATCGGATTCCTGGCGCCGACGGCCGTGCATCTGTTCTGAAGCACGGCTGCCGTCCAGGCGCACCGTGCTGCGTTGGCGAACCGCGCCGCCGGAGCAATCAGCGCCGCCCGGGCAAACCGGTCAGCGCCCTCGCCCGCCCGCCGAATCGGCCGCAAATTGAGTGGCCGACGGCACGGTGGGCAGGCCCTCGCCGTGCAGGCCGCTCGCCAGCCGGACAGCGCGCAGGACTGCGCTGGCCATCACCGCAGCGGCGATCGCGCCGAGCGCCGACGGGTTGCCGGTGAGGCCGCTCGCGCCGGTCGCCAGCGCAAAGATCGTGTCGCCGTCGAACATCGTGTGCACCGGATCGATCGTGCGAGCCAGACCGTCATGGGCCATCTGCGCCACCTTCTGCGCCTGTGCCTTGGTCAGCCGCGCGTCGGTGGCGATGCAGCCGATCGTGGTCGCCATGCCGGCGAGCAGGCCGGTGGGCAGTTCGCCTGACAGCAGCGAGGGCGTCGTCCCCACGATCCGGCGGCCATCGGCGCTGCGCAGGCCGGCGACCAGTCGCCCGCTGGTGGGATCGATCACGTCGCCCACCGCGTTGACGGCGACCAGCGCGCCGACGGTGATCCCGCCGACTTTCACCGAGGCGGTGCCTATCCCACCCTTCATGGCCCGCTCGATCCCGTGCAGCTTGCCGACGGTTGCACCGGCACCCGCGCCCACCGATCCCTCGGCGGGGGGCGCGTCGCAGGCCGCCTGACAGGCCGCGTACCCGGCTGCGGCGTCCGGTCGGATGCGGTGATCGCCGATCGCCAGATCGAACAGGATGGCGGCTGGCACGATGGGCACGCGCGCGGGCCCTGCGGCCTGGCCGATGCCGCGCTCCTCGAGCCATCGGACCACGCCGCTGGCGCTGTCCAACCCGAAGGCGCTGCCACCGGCCAGCACCACCGCGTGCACCTTCTCGACCAGATTGCCGGGCGACAGCAGATCGGTCTCGCGGGTGCCAGGCGCCGCGCCCCGGACGTCGACGCCACCGGTAGCACCCGCTTCGGTCAGGATGACGGTGCAGCCCGTCGGCCGGCGCGAGTCAGTGAAATGACCGACCTTGACACCGGCCACTTCGGTGATCGCGCCGCCCTGTGGAAGCACCACCGAGCCGCCATGACGGGTCATGACACAGCCCGCCCGCAGTCAACGTTCGAGGGCGGCATAGACCATGCTGCGAAGGATGGTGCGATAGGCAGCGCGCTGGCGCGGCGACTGCACCATGAACACCACGATCAGGTCGTTGCGCGGATCGACCCAGAACAACGGGCCCGCCGACCCCTCGCCGGAATACTCGCCGGGCGCGCCAGGGGCCGACGACTCGCCGGTGGCCGTGCGCACGGCAAATCCCAGGCCGTAGCCATGGCCGGGTCCGGGAAGAAAGGCAGCGGTGCGCGCGATGGCGGTGCCCAGATGGTCGGAGGTC
>DAONCJ010000350.1:0-1339 GCA_035401985.1 Burkholderiaceae bacterium
ACGGGCACCACAAACGAGAGCACCACGACGGTGATCAGCTGTTTTGGTGTCTTGATGAATGCTTCGTGTTCTTCGCCTGAGCTCATTCGCAAATCCCAAGTTGGCCGGTTTGTGGCCCGGTCGAGGTGCCCGCGCCGATCAAAGCCTTGAATTCTAACGGGAAAGGAGGCCCTCGGCGAGGGGTGCTCATGGACTGCGTCGCGAAAACGGGGTATTCTCGCCGACTTGCCCCAAGCAGCCGCACGATTTTCAGCTGTGCCTGCTACACATTGGCGCCCGTAGCTCAGTGGATAGAGTACTGGCCTCCGAAGCCAGGGGTCGCTGGTTCGATCCCAGCCGGGCGCGCCAAACATCGATCGTTGTCAGACAATGCTGTCTCTCGGCGGGCCGACGACTGCAGGCCCGTTGTGCCGGGCCGCTGTCGTTCGGCCTCGTGCGACTCGGGCCTCAACGTCGGGCTGGCGTCAGCCGGCAGGCGGATCGCGCCGGTCCCAGTCATACCGCATCGGTTCCCTCCGCACGAACCGGCCGAGTGCATCGGCATGGTCCGGTTCGATCAGGCACGCGACCTGCGCGCAGGCTTCGAGCTCGGCCAGTTCGGTACTGTCCAGTTCGTAGGCGCGGTTGGTCAGCCGCTTGGTCAGGCCCAGTGCGACCCGCGGAGCCGCCAGGAAGCGTCTGGCCATGGCCAGCGCATCGCGCTGCAGTGTCTGCGGGGAGTGAAGCGACAGCACGAAGCCCAGTCGCAGGGCCTCTTCGGCGTCGATTCGGCGTCCCGTCATCAGAAGCTCCTTTGCGCGCATCAGCCCGACCGCGCGCGGCAGCATGTGGATGGCGCCCATGTCGGGCAGCGCCCCGATGCGCAGGAACACCATGCAGAACGAGGCGCGCGGTGTGGCGAGGATGAAGTCGGCGCACAGCGCCAGCGCGAAGCCGCCGCCCCACGCCGGCCCGTCGACCGCGGCGATCACCGGCATCTCGAGGTCGCGCAGACGCTGCAGCCACTGGTGCATGTCCAGCAGTCGCTCGCGCACGCCGGCGGCCTGTGTGCCGTCGGACAGGCGCGCATGCATGGTCTTCACGTCCGCGCCGCCGCAAAACGCGCCGCCGCCGCCCGCCAGAACCAGCACACGCGCGCCGTCCGTGCGGACCCGCTCGACCATGTCGGCGTAGTCGGAACGCAGCGCCATCGAAAGCGGATTGCGAGCCTCCGGTCGGAGGTGCTCGAAGACGGCGATGCCTTCATCGTCGATCACCAGTCGGGATTCGCGGAGTTCGTGGGTCGTCATTGATTGGCTCCTGACCCGCTCGGCGGGTTGATGGGTTTCAGGGCAGGCCC
>DAONCJ010000350.1:1439-4643 GCA_035401985.1 Burkholderiaceae bacterium
GATGAAAAAATTCAATGTGACAGCCGCAAGGCTGAGCGTGCTCGCGTCGGTCATGGCCGCGCTGGCAGCCTGCGGTGGCAGCGACGGTTCGTCCGGCCCGGTGGCCGAAGACGCGCGTCCGCAGGACACCCGCAATTCCTTCGTGGCTCCGACCGCGGCGCTCGCCGCCATGGACCCGGCCACCGGCGGCAGCGCCGTGCCGACCGATCGCTGGACCGGCGTGCTCAACGGCGCCGGCTACCAGATCGAAGTGCCCAAGACCAACTGGAACGGCAAGCTGGTGATGTGGGCGCATGGCTATGCCGGGACCGGCAACACGCTGACCGTGTCGCCGCCGATCATGCGCAAGTACCTGCTGGACAACGGCTACGCATGGGCCGCTTCCAGCTACACCAAGAACTACTACGACGTCCGGGCCGGCGTCGAGGACACCAACGCGCTGGCACTGAACTTCACCAAGATCGCGGCAGCCAATGGCCGCACGCTGGTCGAGCCGTCCAAGTTCTTCATCAGCGGCGTGTCGATGGGCGGCCACATCACCGCGGCCGCGATCGAGGCCGAAACCGCGGCGACCGCCAACAACAAGGTGAAGTATTCCGGCGCCGTGCCCCTGTGCGGCGTGGTCGGCGACACCGCGCTGGCCGATTACTTTGGCGGCTATCAGCTGGCGGCGCAGGCGCTGGCTGGCGTGCCCGCGAGCAAGTTCCCGGTGACCGCCGCCGAGTGGGCGGTCCTCGCACCGGTTATCCGGTCGGCGCTGTGGGCCACCTTCCCGACGGTGACCAACGCCCAGGGGGACAAGCTGAAGACTGCCGTGCAGCAGTTGAGTGGTGGCACCCGGCCGTTCTACAACGAGGGCTGGGCCGATGCGGGCAACCAGGGCAACCTGTGGGCCTCGATCGGTGGCGACGGCACCTTCAGCGGCATCCTGAACGGCAACATCGTCGACACCACCCAGATCGTCTACAAGATCGACGCGTCGGCGCCGGGTCAGACGGCGCTCGACAACTTCTTCAATGCGTCGATCCTGAA
This sequence comes from Burkholderiaceae bacterium, assembly GCA_035401985.1. Lineage (GTDB taxonomy): Bacteria > Pseudomonadota > Gammaproteobacteria > Burkholderiales > Burkholderiaceae_E > Quisquiliibacterium. Next base: position 2,472 of record DAONCJ010000350.1, read on the forward strand.
GATCTCGCCGACGCCCGACGCCAACCGCAAGCGCACCGACGGCCTGCGCTGGATCCCGGTCATCAACGGCGAGTTCAGCGTGCCGGTGGTCACACTGCACACCCTGGGCGACCTGTTCGTGCCGTTCAAGATGGAGCAGGTGTACGCCACCCGCGCCAAGGCGAAGGGCAACGACCGGCTGCTGGTGCAGCGCGCGATCCGCGATGTGGGTCATTGCGCCTTCACCGCGGCCGAGGCTGCCGAGGCCTTCGACGCGATGGTCAAATGGGAGGCGGGCGGGCCGAAGCCGGCCGGTGACGATGTGCTGACGCCTGCGGTGATCGGGGATCCGAAGTACGGATGCACGTTCACCAACAACACCCCCAGCCTCCAGGACTACACGGCCCCCGCCGTGAGGGCCGCGCATCAGGCGAAGTACCCGTCCTGTTCCTGACCTGCGCGTGACCCGGCCGACCCGCGAGTGACTCGCGGGTCGGGCGCGTCAGTGAATCTCGGGGTCGGCGGTATTGCCGCCTTCCTCGAGAAAGTCGAAGTCGCAGCCCTCGTTGGCCTGCCTGACATGCTTCAGGTACAGCGCGCCGAACCCGCGCTGGAAGTGGGCCGGCGGGGCCTGCCAGGCGGCACGACGCCGTGCCAGCTCGGCCGGCGCCACCTTCAGTTCGATGCGGCGCGCTGCCACATCGAGTTCGATCAGGTCACCCTCGTGCACCAGCGCAAGCGGCCCACCGACGTGTGATTCAGGCGCCACATGCAGCACGCAGGCGCCATAACTGGTGCCGCTCATGCGGGCATCCGAGATCCGCACCATGTCGCGAACGCCCTGCTGCAGCAGCTTGCGCGGAATCGGCAGCTGACCCCACTCGGGCATTCCGGGCGCGCCCTGCGGACCGGCGCTCTGCAGCACGATCACCGAGTCCCGCGTGATGGCGAGGGACTCGTCGTCGATACGCGCGGCCATGTCGTTGTAGTCCTTGAACACAACCGCCGGCCCGGTGTGGCGGTGCAGATGCGGCTCCATGGCCGCCGGCTTGATGACCGCGCCGTCGGGCGCGAGATTGCCGCGCAGCACGGCCAGTCCGTCGTTGGCGACCAGCGGGTTGTCGCGCGGCCGGATCACATCGTCGCTGTAGACCGCCGCGCCTTCGAGGTTCTCGCCGAGTGTGCGGCCGCTGACGGTGATCGCCGACGTGTCGAGCGAGTCGGCCAGCCGGGACATCAGACCGCGCAGGCCGCCGGCGTAATAGAAGTCTTCCATCAGGTACTTGCCCGACGGACGGATGTTCGCCAGCACCGGCGTGCGGCGGGCCAGCGCATCGAAGCGCTCCAGATCGAGCGCCACGCCGGCGCGCCGGGCGAGCGCGATCAGGTGCACGATCGCATTGGTCGAGCCGCCCAGCGCAAGCACGGTGGTCACCGCGTTGTCGATCGCGCGGGTGTCGACGATGTCGCGGATGCACAGGTCCTCCCAGACCATGTCGACGATGCGCTTGCCGGTGAGCGTGGCCATCTGCGCGTGGCGCGAATCCGGCGCCGGGATCGAGGCCGCCCCCGACAACGTGAGGCCCATCGCCTCGCTGGCGCTGGTCATCGTCGAGGCGGTGCCCATGGTCATGCAGTGGCCCGGTGAGCGCGCGATGCCGTCCTCGACACCCTGCCAGTCCTCCTCGGTGATGTTGCCCGCGCGCAGCTCGGCCCAGTACTTCCAGGTGTCGCTGCCGCTGCCCAGGAACTGGCCCTTGAAATCGCCGCGCAGCATCGGCCCGGCGGGCAGGAAGATCGACGGCAGGTTCATCGACAGCGCGCCCATGATCAGCGCCGGCGTGGTCTTGTCGCAGCCGCCCATCAGCACGCAGCCGTCGGCCGGGTACGAGCGCAGCAGTTCCTCGGTCTCCATCGCCAGCAGATTGCGGTAGAGCATCGTGGTGGGCTTCTGGAACGGCTCGGACAGCGAGATGGCGGGCATCTCGACCGGGAACCCGCCCGCCTGCCAGATGCCGCGCTTGACCTCTTCGGCACGCTGGCGGAAGTGGCTGTGGCAGGGGTTGATGTCGCTCCAGGTGTTGATGATGGCGATCACCGGCTTGCCGGCATAGTCGGCGCGGTTGTAGCCCATCTGCGCAGTGCGCGAACGGTGGCCGAAGGCGCGCAGGTCGTGGGCGCCGTACCAGCGTT
>DAONCJ010000351.1:0-4641 GCA_035401985.1 Burkholderiaceae bacterium
CGGCCATCGAGCGCTACCTGCAGCTCGAGCCGGCCTACGATTGTGCAGGCTCCGCGAAGGCCGAAGGGCTGGGCATCGCACTGATGGAAGGCTTCGAGAGCAGCGACCCGACCGCGATCGTCGGCCTGCCGCTGATCGCCCTCACCCGGATGCTGCTGGCAGCGGGGCTCGACGTTCTCGATACCCGACAGTGAACAACTCACCGGCTGCCGATCCGGGCAACCCGGCGCCCTCCGGGGCAAGCGAACCCCTCGCCGGAACGCTGTACCTGATTCCCGTTCCCCTGGGTCCGGATCAGGATCCCCATCTCAATCTGCCGCCAGCCACCCTGGCGGTGATCGCAGGACTGGACTGCTTCATCGCGGAAAGCGCCAAGAGCGCCCGCGCGGTTCTGCGCCGCCTGACCCTGGCCAGGGCGCTGCAAAGCCTTGAGATCAGCGAACTGAATGAACACACGGCACCGGAACAATGGCCCGCGCTGCTCGCGCCGCTGCGAGCAGGTCGTTCGATCGGACTGATGTCCGAGGCCGGATGTCCGGCGGTCGCCGACCCGGGGGGCGGACTGGTTGCGCAGGCGCATCGCGAAGGCATGCGCGTCGTCCCGCTGGTGGGGCAGAGTTCCCTGCTGCTGGCGCTGATGGCCAGCGGCATGAGCGGCCAGTCATTCAGCTTTGTCGGCTATCTGCCCGTCGCGGCCGATGAGCGCATCGCGCGGCTGCAGGCGCTGCAGCGCCGCGCGCATGCGGAAGGCCAGACCCAGATCGTGATCGAAACGCCGTATCGCAACCAGGCGCTGTTCGACGCGATGATCGAAGTGCTGTCGCCCGAGACCCTGGTCGGGGTCGCGACCGACCTGACGCTGCCCGAAGAACGCATCCGGGTGGCGCCAGTCGCCCAGTGGCGCCAGTCCCCAGCCGTGCTGCCGCGCAGCCCCACTGTGTTCACCCTGGCCGCCCCTGCTGCCGCGCGGGGGACGTCGCGCTCCGCCGCGCCGGGCATGTCCTCGGCCCGGGCGTCGAGCGGACCGCGCAAGCCGGTCAGCGCAGCTTCAGGTTCGCGCCGCCGGCGCTGACGGTGTTGGCAATCACCTGACCGGCGGACGCGCCAATGCGCTTGGCCAGCCGTTCGGCGATGTTCTCGTGGGTCGAGAAGTCGACAATTTCGGGCGCCTTGATCACATCGCGGGCCACCCCGTCGACGGTTCCCAGTTCGTCCGCGAGGCCGAGCTCGACGCCGCGGGCGCCGGACCATACCAGCCCCGAAAATATTTCGGGCGAGTCCTTCAGCCGGGTGCCGCGGCCCGCCTTCACGACCGCGATGAACTGTTCATGGATCTCGGCCAGCATTTTCTGGGCGCTGCGTTTGTGTTCCTCTGAAAGCGGCGAAAAGCTGTCCAGGAAGCCCTTGTTCTGGCCGGCCGTGAAGAGCCGGCGCTCGACCCCGAGCTTCTCCATCGTGCCGGTGAAGCCGAAACCGTCCATCAGCACGCCGATCGAACCGATCATGCTCGCCTTGTCCACATAGATGCGGTCGGCGGCCACGGCGATGTAGTACCCGCCCGACGCGCAGATCTCCTCGACCACCGCATACAGCGGGATGTTCGGATGCTTCGCGCGCAGTCGCTTGATCTCGTCGTGGACGATGCCCGCCTGCACAGGGCTGCCGCCGGGGCTGTTCACCCGCAGCACCACACCGGCTGTCTTGCTGTCCTCGAACGCGGCCTTCAGGGCGGCGTTGATCGCTTCGGCCGAGGCCTCGCCTTCCGACTCGATGACACCCTTCACGTCGACCAGGGCCGTGTGCTGGGTGGCCGAGCCGGACTTGTGCTCCCCCGGCGTCCACCAGCCCAGGAAGATCAGCAGAAAAGGGGTCACGTAGGCGAAGAAGGCCAGCCGGAAGAAGACGCTCCAGCGCCGTGCGCGCCGCCGCTCGTCCAGCGTGGACATCACCAGCTTCTCGAGCACGCTGCGCTCCCAGACAGGCCCCGCAGCGGAGCCCGCTGAGTTGCTTGTCTGGATCGATGCGCCGTTGGATGCGGCGACCGGGCTCGCAGCCATGCTGCGTGCCGCCATCGATTCGGCCGGGGGTACGGCCCCGCTGCGTGCCGCCGTCGATGCATCGTCAGCGCTCTGACCGGTGGCGGCAGGCGAGCCTGCCGAAGCGCCGGAGGCCGGTGCCCCGCCAGAGACGGCGGACGGCGGCGGCGCGGACGGCGGCGAGGGCGGCTGTGGCGGTGGCGGTGGCGAGTTGGGGGTGGGGTCGTCGGGCGTGCTCATGGCGAAAGGATCTCGAAGGCCACCCAGACCTTGCCGTTGGATTCCCGGGTCCGCAGCGGACTCAGGCCGCGACCGCGGCACGGGCCACCGGCACAGCTTCCATCGGCGGGACGATACATCGCCCCGTGGGTGGCGCAGCTCAAGTATAGGCCGCTGTCGTCGAAGAACTGCCCCTGCGGCCAGTCGAGTTCGACGGGCACGTGCCCGCATTCGTTGAGAAAGGCGCGCGGCTCGCCCTGATGGCGCACCACGAACGCAGGACGCGCCGCGACCGACCGCCGACCGGCGGACCGCCCCGGGCCATGGTCGAAGCGGATTCCGGCGCCGCCCTCCACCAGTTCGCTGGACGTGCACACGCGCCGCCAATGCCAGCCCACCGGCAGGTCGCGCCGCGCGGCAGCCAGCCTGGGCCACACCCACTCGCGCAGTTCGTGGACGGAATCGACCATCGCCGCAGGAGACCACGCAGCCAGCCCATCGCGCGGATGTGCGCCGTAGGTGACCGCCACGCAGGGAGTGCCCAACGCTGCGGCCATTCCCAGATCGTGCGTGGTGTCGCCGATCATCAGCGCCCTCGCCGGCTCGACGCTGCAGCTTTCGCACAGGTCGCGAAGCATCCAGGGATCAGGCTTGGGCAGCCCCTGATCCGCGCAACGGGTGTCGACGAACAGGCTGCGCCAGCCCATCTGCTCCAGCGCCCGATCAAGACCGGCGCGCGATTTTCCGGTTGCGATGGCCAGCGGAACGCCGAGCGCATCGAGATCATCGAGCAGGTCGACCATGCCCTCGAAAGGCTGCAGCAAGGCGTCCCGGATCATGAAGTGATGGCGGTAGCGCTCGATGAACGCTGCCAGCCGCGCGGGCGGCAAGGTCGGCATCGCATAGGCCAGCGCGTCGCGCAGCCCCATGCCGATGACATGGCTGGCGCGCTCGCGACTGGGCACCGGCAGGCCCAGATCTTCCGCAGCCATCCGCATGGCGTCGGTCAGCGCCGCGGTCGAGTCGATCAGCGTGCCGTCCCAGTCGAACACCACCAGTTCGATCGCACCGTCCTGCATCCGTGCGCCAGTCAGGTCGGACATCATTGAGCCTCCACGGCAGCCGCATCGCCACCCGAGGGAAGCCGGGCGGCGGCAAGGAAGGACTCGAAAGCCGAAGGCATCGGCGCGACGAGATTCAGGCGCCGCCCGCCCGAGGGATGGCTGATGTCGAGCTCAGCGGCGTGCAGGAACATCCGGCGGTGCCCCAGGCGGGTCAGCTGGCGGTTCAGCGGGAAGTCGCCGTACTTGTCGTCGCCCGCGATCGGGAAGCCTGCATGGGCCAGATGCACCCGGATCTGGTGGGTGCGGCCGGTTTCGATCTCGACCCGGACCAGGGTGAACTCGCCCAGCACCGGCAGGGCCAGCCGGCGAAGGCCGGTAACCCGGCTGATCGCCTCCTGGCCCTCGGCATGCACGCACACCCGCCGCTCGCCTTCGGGCGTGAGATAGCGCTGCAGCGACTGGTTCAATGTCTTGGTCCGCAGCGGCCAGCGGCCCCGCACGATGGCCAGATAGCGCTTGCCGGTGACCCGTTCGCGCCACTGCGCATGCAAGGCCACCAGGGCCTGGCGCTTCTTGCTCAGGACCAGCACGCCCGAGGTTTCGCGGTCGATCCGGTGCGCGAGTTCGAGAAAGCGGCTTTCGGGGCGCGCCGCGCGCAGACGCTCGATGACGCCATGGGATACGCCGCTGCCGCCGTGCACCGCGAGCCCTTCCGGCTTGTCGACGACCAGCAGGCTTTCATCCTCGAAAACAATCGGGAGTATCAGAGGCGCCGCGCCAGCGCCCGCCGGCAAGGGGCTAGCGGCCACCTCGGGCACGCGGATGGGCGGTATCCGCACCGTGTCCCCCTCGGCAAGCCGGTCGTCCGGATGGCAGCGGGAGCCGTTCACCCGGACCTGACCGCTTCGGATCAGGCGATACAGATGGCTCTTGGGCACATTCCGGTAGTGCCGGAGCAGAAAATTGTCGAGCCGCTGGCCGGCGCCGTCGTCTTCGCCGACCGTCGCCATGACGACCTGCGCCTTCACGGGGCCGGCAGGCGGAGGCTCGCGGCCCGCAGACGGTCCCTCAGGTTTTGTCGGTAAAGCCTTCATGTTGCTATACTTTCGCGGTCGTACGCCGTAAGAACCCTTGGCGGTTCAATTGTATCGGCCCGGCCTGCACGCCGTAGAGCGACATGACAAGAACACTTTATCGCGGCTCCCGCTTGGCGGGAGCGCGGAACACCGACGGACCCCGAGCCAGACCTGACGACTGCTGTTGGCGACCACGCGCCGGCAGGGCCGACCCAAGCATGCGGACCTCCCCCCCCTCCCCGACCC
>DAONCJ010000352.1:0-4636 GCA_035401985.1 Burkholderiaceae bacterium
CCTGCGCTCCGATGCCAACCCGTGGGTCAGCCTGCACCGCGACTTCGATCCCGCGGAGATCGGCGCCGCTGACCGGACGGTGCGCGGCACCAGCGAGATCTCGATGCGCAACCAGTTCCGGGCCTGGAAGCAGCTGATGGTCGAGGGCATGGGCGCGGCGGCGGCGGCCTCGCTGCAAGCCTCGGAGCCTGGCGCGATGCACGCGTCCGACAGGCAGCCGACATGAACGATCGGCTGCCCGGCTGGCCCGGCGAGCGCGAGCTGTTCGCGGCCGTCTACCGCGAGGCCCGCCTGATCGACGAGAAGCGCTGGGCCGAGTGGTACGACCTGTACGCCGAAGACGGCGTGTACTGGGTGCCGCTCAGCCCCGAGCAGCCCGATGGCGTGGACCACACCTCCATCGCCTTCGAAGACAAGCTGCTGCTGAAGCTGCGCATCGAACGGCTGGCCAGCCCGCGCGCCTATTCGCAGCAGCCGCCCAGCCGCTGCACGCATGTGCTCCAGCAGCCGGAGATCGAATCCTGCGATGCCGCGGCAGGCACCTGCGTGACACGCAGCGCCTTCGTCTATGTCGAGGCCCGCGGCGAAGAGCAGTTCATGCTGGCCGGCTCGGTGCGTCACACCTGGGTGTTGCGCGACGCGCGCCTGCAGATCCTGTGCAAGCGGGTCGACCTGATCAACTGCGATGCGGCCCTGCCGTCGATCCAGCTGTTCCCATGAACGCGCGCGCACCGATCGACGAGGGCGGTGAGCCCGCCAGCGTGCACGAGCAGTTCCGGCGCAGCGCCTCGCGCTGGCCGCAGGCGGATTTTCTGCAGATCCTGCCCGAGGTGGCGCAGCACTATGGCATCGCCCCGGGCACGCTGACGTATCAGCAGGCCCGGCAGCGCGTTGACGCTCTGGTTGCCGGCTACCGCCTGCAGAACCTCGTCTGCGGGCAGAGGGTCGGGCTGCTGCTCGAGAACCGTCCTGCCTTCTTTCTGAACTGGCTGGCGCTCAATGCGCTGGGTGTGTCGGTGGTGCCGATCAGCGCCGAGTTGAGGGCGGCTGAACTGGAGTACCTGGTCGGGCACAGCGAGATCACGATGGCGGTGGTGCTGCCGGCGCGGGTCGATGCGTTGCTGGAGGCAGGCCTGTCGGCAGGGCGGGCGCTGCGCGTCGTGCCCTGTGCGGGCGACGAGCCGGACTGGATCGCGATGCGACGCACGGCATCGCCCGTCGATGCAGCAGCGTCCGTCGACGCCGCTGCGCCAAACGCCTCCCCGATCAGCCCCGACACCGAATGTGCGCTGCTCTACACCTCCGGAACCACCGGCCGGCCGAAGGGCTGTGTTCTCGCGAACGAGTATTTTCTGGAAGCCGGCCGCTGGTACGCGGGCATCGGTGGCCTGTGCGCCCTGCAGCCCGGACAGGACCGCCTGATCACGCCGCTGCCGATGACGCACATGAACGCCATGGCCTACTCGACGATGGCGATGATCCGGGTGGGCGGCTGCGTGGTGCCGCTGGACCGCTTTCATCCGCGCGGCTGGTGGGCGCAGGTGGCGCAGTCTCGGGCCACCATCGTGCACTACCTGGGCGTGATGCCCGCCATGCTGATCGGCGCCGATCCGTCACCGGCCGATCGCGATCACGCAGTGCGCTTCGGTTTCGGCGCCGGGGTCGATCGACGCCATCACGCGGCCTTCGAGGCACGCTTCGGCTTTCCGCTGCTGGAAGCCTGGGCGATGACCGAGACGGGGGCGGGAGCGGTCGTCATCGCCAACCGTGAGCCGCGCCATGTCGGGACCGCCTGCTTCGGGCGCGCCGAAGCCGCCGTGGAACGGCGTCTGGTCGATGAAGCAGGGCGGGACGTGCCGCCGGGCTTGCCCGGGGAACTGCTGGTCAGGGCTGCGGGTGCGTCGCCCCGCTTCGGGTTCTTCCGCGAATACCTGAAGGACCGCGAAGCCACCGACGAAGCCTGGCAGGACGGCTGGTTTCACACCGGCGATCTGGTCCAGGCGGATGCACAAGGCAACCTGTGCTTCATCGACCGCCGCAAGAACGTGATCCGGCGCAGCGGCGAGAACGTGTCGGCAGTGGAGGTCGAGTCGGTGCTGCGCCGACATCCCCGCATTGCGGACGTGGCGGTGGCGGCGACGCCCGATCCGCTGCGCGGCGATGAGGTGCTGGCCTGTGTCGTCGCGCGCGAACCGGTGCCGCTGGCCGAACGCGAGGCGCTGGCCCGATCGATCGTCGCGCTCGCGCTCGAGCAGCTCGCGTATTTCAAGGCCCCGGGCTATGTCGCCTTCGTCGAGGCCTTGCCACTGACGGCCACCCAGAAGGTGCAGCGCGCCGAACTGAAGGCACTGGCCCGAGGCCTGCCCGGCCAGCCGTACTGCATCGACACGCGGGCGCTGAAGCGCCGCGCCGACGCATGAAGCCCGTGGCGCTGGTCACCGGCGGCAGTGGCGGCATCGGCCGCGCGATCTGCGAACACCTGCTGGCGGCCGGCCATCGGGTGCATTCGCTGTCCCGGGAAGCCACCGACATCGATCACCCGGACCTGCATTCGGTGCAGGTCGACCTCGCCGACCCGGTAGCCACGCGTGAAGCGGCCGCGACAGTCTGCGCCGGGGAAGACGTGTCCGTGCTGGTCCACAGTGCGGGAGCGATGCGTCCGGCATTGCTGCCCGATGTGAAGGTCGATGACCTGCACGCGCTGGTCGACCTGCACCTCACCAGCCTGCTGATCCTGACGCAGGCGGTGCTGCCGTCGATGCGCAGGCACGCCCATGGCCGCATCGTGCTGGTGTCGTCGCGCGCCGCGCTCGGCCTGGCGAGCCGCACCAGCTATGCGGCCACCAAGTCGGGCATGTTCGGCATGGCCCGCACCTGGGCGCTCGAACTGGGACCGGACGGGATCACCGTCAATGTGGTGGCGCCGGGGCCGGTGGTCACCGACATGTTCCATGAGGTGATTCCGAGGGACGCGGCCCGCATGGACCAGATCGCGCAGGCGGTGCCGGTTCGGCGTCTCGGACAGCCCGCGGATGTGGCGCGTGCGGTGATGTTTTTCGCCGCCCCCGAGAACGGCTTCGTCACCGGTCAGACCTTGTACGTCTGTGGCGGCACCAGCGTGGGCAGCATCACGTACTGAAGGCTGCGGCGTGCCCGCTGGCAGCGGGCCTGCCCGTCACCGCGGGCCTCAGGCGCGCAGGTGCCGCCGCACGATGTTGGCGAGGTCGTCGAGCTCGTAGGGCTTGGCCAGGTAGTCGTCCATCCCGGCTTCACGGCATCGCTCGCGGTCGCCGCTGACGGCATTGGCGGTGATCGCGATGATCGGGGTGCGTGTCGCGCCCGTGGCGTGCTCGTGTTCGCGCCACTGGCGGGTCGCCTGCCAGCCGTCGAGCACCGGCATCTGGCAGTCCATCAGCACCACGCCGAAGACCGACTGGCGCAGGTGCTCGAGCGCCTGCTGGCCATTGTCGGCCGCGGTCACTGTCAGTCCCATCAGTTCGAGCATCTCGCGGGCGATCAGCGCGTTGATCGCGTTGTCCTCCACCAGCAGCACGTTCCCGTTCAGCGGCAGGCTCGCGCCCTGGGCGGTAGCCACCGCATCGGGTACGGGTGGCGGATCGCAGGGCAGACAAGGCACCGTGTACCGGAAGATGGCACCTTCGCCCGGTCGCGATTCGCAGACCACGTCGCCGCCCATGGCACGGGCCAGGTCGCGGGAGATCGTCAGCCCCAGCCCGATACCTGAGCGATGGATCGGCGAGCCCGGTGCCGAGACCTGCTCGAAGGCGCGGAAGATGTGTTCGGTCTGATCGGCGGCGATGCCGATGCCGGAGTCGCTGACGGTGAAGACCAGGTGCTGGGCGTCGCCAGTGACGCTGAGCGAGACATGCCCCGCCGCGGTGAACTTGATCGCATTGCCGATCAGGTTGTGCAGCACCTGCTTCATTCGCGCGCCGTCGGCCACGATCCAGGCGGGAAGGCCATCGGCATGGGTGACATCCAGCCGCAGCCCTTTCTGGCTGGCCAGCGGTTCGAGCAGTTCGGTGACCTCGCGCACCAGGCCTTCGAGCCGCACGGGACCGCTCTCGATGACCAGCCGTCCGGCCTCGATCTTGGACAGGTCGAGCAGATCGCCGATGACCGCGTTCAGGTGGCGGCTCGACTGCTCGATGACGGTGAGCTGGGGCAGCTGCGCCGGGTCGGTGGTCGAGCGGCGAAGCATCTGCGTCATGCCCAGGATGCCGTTCAGCGGGGTGCGCATCTCATGGCTGACCACCGCCAGAAAGCGGCTCTTGACCTGATTCGAATGCTCGGCCAGCAGCAGTGCGCGCTGGCGCTGCTCGGCGATGGCGGCATTGCCGTGGCGCAGGCGGATCAGTTCGGACAGGCGCCGTTCGAGCCCGCGGGCCTCGATCAGCAGCATCACCAGAATGGTCAGCAGGCCCGCACCGAGGAACACCGAACTCGGGGTGCCGTGCCAGAGCAGCAGCAATCCGTTGGGCAGCAGGATGGAACCGATGAACAGGCTGCTGGCGCGCAGATCGCTGCCCAGCGCGAACACCGACACCGCCGAGACAACCGCCACCGTGGCGACGAGCAGCGAGTCGATCTCTGGGGATGCCATGCCGGTGAACAG
>DAONCJ010000353.1:0-4631 GCA_035401985.1 Burkholderiaceae bacterium
TGGTCGTCGAGCAGCGGCACCGCAACCAGCACCACCGGGCGGCCGCTGAAACGCCCCTGGCGGGGCACGATGACCGGCTTTCCGGTTGCCAGGACGGTGCGGATGTACTCCGAAGCGGAGTAGTCGCTGCCGGTCAGGCCGCGGTCGGGCGCTTCGGCCACGCGCACCATCTCCTTGCTGATGACGAAGAGGTTGCCCGAGATCATGCGCAAGGTGACCTTGCGGTCCAGCAGATAGCGCTGCAGCGCGGGCAGGTCGGTGCGCAGCATCTGGCTGACGAGCGGGGCCATCGTGGTCAGCGCGCCCAGCCGAAGCCGCAGCTCGCCATCGAGGTGCTGGGCGACGAAACCCGCGTTGGCGCTCTGGTCGCGCGCGATCAGGGGCTGGACATCTTCGTTCAGTTCATTGACCACATACCAGGCCACCGAGGCGGCGCCGGCAATGAACACCAGGGCGCTGCAAAGCGCCAGCTTGAGCTTCAGTGGCCAGGTGCTCATGTCACCATTTGCAGGGTGGGCGCCGAATGTCGCCCGGTGGTGGTCGGCCCGACGAACTAGACGTTGAAGCGGAAGTGCAGCACGTCTCCGTCGCGGACCACGTAATCCTTGCCTTCCAGGCGCATCTTGCCTTTTTCCTTCGCGCCGGCCTCGCCCTTGCAGGCGATGAAATCATCATAGGCGATGGTCTCGGCCCGGATGAAGCCTTTTTCGAAGTCGGTGTGGATGACGGCCGCCGCCTGCGGCGCCGTGGCGCCCACCGCGACCGTCCAGGCACGCACTTCCTTCACTCCGGCAGTGAAGTAGGTCTGAAGGCCCAGCAGCTTGAATGCCGCGCGGATCACGCGGTTCAGGCCCGGCTCGGTCATGCCCATGTCGCCCAGGAAGACCGCCTTGTCCTCGTCGGGCATGTCGCCGATCTCGGCTTCGATCGCGGCGCAAACGGGCACGACGATCGAGTTCTCGGCGGCGGCGTACGCCTTGACGGCCTCGAGGTGCGGGTTGTTGTCGAACCCGCCCTCCTTGACATTGGCCACGTACATGGTCGGCTTGGCCGTGATCAGGCACAGCGGCTTGAGCAGTGCCGCCTCTTCGGGGTACAGATCGAGCGAGCGGACCGGCTTGGCCTCGTTCAACACCGTCATGCATTTCTCGAGCACCACGACCAGACGGGCCGCTTCCTTGTCACCACCGGAGCGTGCCGTCTTGGTGTAGCGGGCCAGCGCCTTCTCGACGGTGGCCATGTCGGCCAGGGCGAGTTCGGTGTTGATGATCTCGATGTCGGACAGCGGGTCGATGCGCCCGCTGACGTGCACGACGTTGCTGTCTTCGAAGCAGCGCACCACGTGGGCGATGGCGTCGGTCTCGCGGATGTGCGCGAGGAACTGATTGCCCAGGCCCTCGCCCTTGGATGCGCCCGCGACCAGGCCCGCGATGTCGACGAACTCCATGGCCGCATGCAGCACTTTTTGCGGCTTGACGATGGCAGCCAGCGCGTCCAGCCGCGGGTCGGGCACTTCGACGATGCCCACGTTCGGCTCGATCGTGCAGAACGGGTAGTTTTCTGCGGCGATGCCCGCTTTGGTCAGGGCGTTGAACAGAGTGGACTTGCCGACATTGGGCAGTCCGACGATGCCGCACTTGAGTGCCATTTGAAATCCTGTGTATTCGTCACCAAGGGCCGGATTGTAATGATTGGCGACCGCGACCCCTGCCGGACCCGGTTCAGCCCGGTCCCAGCTTGAGCGAAATGAGCTCGCGGCTGAAGCTGGAAAGGGGCTTGCTGGACTTGCTATTGCCGAATTCGACGGTCATCCGGACCGCGAATCCCATGTCTGGCACCGCCCAATAGATGGATTTCCACCATAGTCCAGTGCCCTGGACGAACGAGAACTGCAGTTTGAAGGTATCGAAGCTGCCTGCCGGCATCACGATCCTTTCCTTCGCGAGCACCTTGGCCTCATAGTCGACGGTGGTCTTGCGTCCCTGGGGCGTGACGACGTCGGAGCGCCCCGACCAGCGTTTGCCGACGATGTATTCCCCTCCGGGCATCAGCGGATAGGGTGGGTCGTAGCGGCCCGCCGAATCTTCCAGCACGGCACCGGCCAGAGTCGAGGCGCCGCGCGTATTGGGACCGAACACGTCGCTGTAGCGCGCCACGCCATCCTCGATCGCTTCGACGATGGCCTTGGAGCGGTACTTGACCGTGCCCGATACCGGGTCCGTGAAGACGAACTCGAAGGCATCGCCCGATCGGAATCGGCTGGCCGTCGGCTTTTGCACGGTTCCATCACGGTCGGGCTGGGTGGCGATCTGGGGAGTGGCGATTCTGTCCAGCCTGGCCTGGGCCACTTCGGCGACGTTGCCGTTCGGGTACTTTTGGAGGAACCCGAAGAAGTCATCGGCGCTGCTCGAATCCTTGATCCGGTCCCAGTCGAACTTTTCCGCTGCGTAGGCCGTCTGAAGCGTCCGGTCGGCGGCTGGCGCAAGGGCGGCCGAATGCCCCGGGTCGAAGTAGAAATCGTCCTCCAGGCTCGTGGACTCCCAGGGGATCTGCCGGCCCTGGCTCTGCTTTCGGACACTCAGGCGGACCCGCTTGAAGATGTCCTCGATTCGGGACTTGGGTGTGGCCAGTTCCTGCAGCAGGTACTGGGTGTACAAACCGTTGCCCCCCTGTGCGGGGCCATCTTGCGCGACATTGCCAGGGGCGGTCGCGTACGCCACGAAGGTGCCGCTGGGCGCTTGATCAGGCTGGGCCAGCCCCTTGCCCGAACTGATCGAGCCGAAAGGGTTGTCGCGACAGGCGTCGAGCACCACGATGTTCACCCGATTGCCGGCGGCCCTGAAAGCGTCGATCACGGAAGCGACGTCGATGGTCTGCCGGGGGATGTCGGCAGTAGTGCGCAAGCGCGCATCGATCGGCACGAGGTAGTTGCGCCAGTCGAGTTGCAGTCCGTGGCCGGCGTAGTAGAAGAGCCCCACGCCCTGTCGACCTTCCAGCGAGGCCTTTGCCGTGGCAATGGCGCCGGCCATCTGTTCGCGCCGGGCGTCGACGAGTTCGATGACGTCGAATCCCAGCGCGCGCAGTTTCGCGCCGACATCGCGAGCATCTCTGGCCGAATTGGCCAGCGGACCGTCGGGATACGCCGCGTTGCCTATCACCAGGGCGACCCTGACCTCGCCCGGAGCCTGAGCGCCGGCACTCATACACAGCATCGCAAACAGCACGAGGCAGTGGCGAAGCATGCGGGATCGGAAAGCCAATTGTGGTACTCCGAGCGGGTCGGTCGAGAGCCTCGCATCTTAGCGTGCGGTCCGTCTCGGCTACGATCGCTGCATCGACATCCGGGGAGAAACGCATGGCAGAGATCGAAACCGTCGGCTTGGGCATTCACTGGGAAGACCTGCCGGTCGGACGGCGCTTCAAGACCATCGGGCGCACGATCACCGAGGCCGACCTCGTCGCGTTCGTCAATTGCACCGGCATGGTCGAGGTGCTGTTCACCAACACCGAGTTCCTGCGCACCGAATCGGCGATCAAGCAGCGGGTGGTGCCCGGCGCGCTGGTCTACACCTTCGCCGAGGGGCTGCTGGTGCAGGCCACGATGCAGCACACCGGCTTTGCGTTCCTGAACATGGAGCTCGACATCAAGGGGCCGACCTTCGTCAACGACACGATCCATGTCGAGTGCGAAGTGATGGAATGTCGCGAGAGCGGCAAGCGCCCGGGCATGGGACTGGTGCGCACCCGCAACCGGGTCGTCAAGCAGGATGGCACCGAGGTGCTGGTCTACACGCCGCTGCGCATGGTCAAGGGGCGGTCGCTCAAGAAGGGCTGAGGCGGTCGGACCGGCGCCTGGCCGGCGGATTCGGCAGGCCGCCCTTCATCGGGCGCAGCCCGCGCCCCCCGGCTGCGGGACCATCAGCGCCGCGAGGTGGCGCGCGATCATCAGCTCTTCATTCGTGGGTATCACCCGCACCCGGACGGCCGAATCGGCCGACGAAATCAGGCCGTCGCGGCCTTCGCCATGCCGTTCGTTGGCGGCCAGGTCGGCCTGGACCCCCAGGAAGCGCAGTCCTGCCATGGCGCGGGCGCGCACCTCGACATCGTTCTCGCCGATGCCTGCCGTGAACACCAGGCTGTCGAGTCCGCCCAGGGTGGCCGCCATGCCGGCGATCTGCTGGCACAACTGACTGACGAAATAGTCGATCGCCAGCGCCGCGTCGGGCAGCGCGCTGGCATGCAGGTCCCGGATATCTCCACTCAGGCCCGACATGCCTTTCAGGCCGCTGTGCTTGTACAGCAGATCAGTAAGAGCCCTGGTGTCCATGTGGCGCTCGCTCATCAGCCAGAGCAGCACGCCGGCGTCGAGGTGACCCGGGCGGGTGCCCATCGGCAGGCCATCGAGCGCGCTGAAGCCCATCGACGAGGCGACCGAGCGGCCGTCGCGCATGGCGCACAGCGAAGCGCCGCTGCCCAGGTGCGCGGCCACCACCCGACCGGCGCCCGCCGGCGGATCGAGTTCGCGCAGCCGGGCTGCGATGTACTCGTACGACAGGCCATGAAATCCGTAGCGGCGCACGCCGGCCTCGAAGTACTCGCGCGGCAGCGCGAAGGCCTCGTGCACGAAGTCG
>DAONCJ010000354.1:0-4616 GCA_035401985.1 Burkholderiaceae bacterium
CGAGCGGCCGAAGCTCCATTATCCGAGATTCTCGGCCCGGGTATCGGGTGGGCTACCATCGGAGGGCCATGTCCGCCACTTCCCCCTCCGCACCCCCTTCAGCGGGCTTCGCCCGGTTCCTGCCCTTCCTGCTCTGGTGGCCACTGCTGCGAAAGCCCGGCGTGCTGCGGGGCGACGTGCTGGCAGGGCTCACCGGCGCCATCGTCGTGCTGCCTCAGGCCATCGCGTTTGCCACGCTGGCCGGCATGCCGCCCCAGTACGGGCTGTACGCGGCGATGCTGCCCTGCCTGGTGGCGGCGCTCTTCGGCTCGAGCCGCGTGATGATGACCGGACCGGCCAATGCCATCGCGCTGACCACCGGGGTGCTGATGGCGCCGATCGCGCTGGCAGGCTCTGACGACTACATACGAATGGTGGTCACGCTGTCGTTTCTGGTCGGGGTGCTGCAGATCGGGCTTGGGCTCGCACGGGCCGGGCGGCTGATCGAGAAGGTGCCGCATTCGGTGATCGTGGGCTTTACCTGCGGCGCGGCGGTGCTGATCGTCAGCGCACAGCTGCCCGTGCTGACTGGCGTGACCCTGAAAGGGCCCAGTTCGGTGGCGCAGCAGTGGCTGGGCGTGTTCGGCGCCTTTGCCCGGTGGCAGGCGCTGCCGATCGCCATCGCGTTTCTTACGATCGTGATCGTCAAGCTGTGGGCGCCCCTGAACCGGCGCGTTCCGGCGATGCTCGTCGGCGTGGTGGCCGGCACACTGGTGGCCTGGCTGGCCCAGCAGGCGATGCCGGGTCTGCCGGCGCTGCGCACGGTGCCGCCGCTGCCCGGCGCGCTGCCCAGCCTGTCGGTGCCGGACCTGTCGCTCGAGACGCTGCGCCGCCTGGTGGCGCCGTGCCTGGTGATGACGATGCTGGCCTCGATCGAGGCGGTCGCCATCAGCCGCGCGCTCGCGGTGCGCCACGGCCACCGGCTGGACGGCAACCAGGAATTCATCGGCCAGGGGATGGCCAACATCGTGGCCGGTTTATCGTCGGCGATTCCGGCGAGCGGTTCTTTCAACCGGTCGGCGGTCAATTCCGCCGCCGGGGCCCAGACACCGATGTCGGGTGTCGTTGCCGCCTTCGCGCTGCTGGGGCTGCTGGTGTTCGTCGGACCGCTGGCCAGCCTGCTGCCACTGGCCGTCATCAGCGGCCTGCTGCTGCTGGTGGCGTACGGGCTGGTCGACCGGCCCGAGATCGCCAGAATCTGGCGGCACGAGCCGTACGAACGCGCCACGCTCGCGGTCACCTTTTTCTCGACGGTCGCGCTGTCGCTGGAGTGGGCCATTCTGCTGGGCCTGCTCACCGCAATGGTGAGTGGTCGAGTCAAGGCCTGGCGCGGCCACTGACAAGGGCTCGCCGGCGCGCGTTTGCGGCTTGCGTTCGCAGGCCCGCATTCGCGGTTCCCCTTTGCCGACCCGCGTTCGACCGCTATCCGCGGCCCATCGCGGCCTTGCCCAGATCCCAGATCGGCAGGAACACTCCCAGCGCCAGCACGAGCACGATGCCGCCCAGCACCAGGATCAGGATCGGCTCGATCGCGGCCGACATCCGCTGCAGATCGTATTCGACGTCCTGCTCATAGAAGTCGGCGGCATGCTCGAGCATCTCATCCAGCGAGCCGGCCTCTTCACCGACCGCGATCATCTGCAGCACGATGGGTGTGAACACACCGGTCGATGCGCAGGAGCGCAGCAGGCTCTCGCCGCGCTCCACGCCGGCGCGCACCCGTTCAAGGCGCAGCGAGATGTATTCGTTGCCGACCGCCTGGGCCACCAGCGAGATGGCCTGCGTGGCGGGCAGGCCGCTCTTCAGGGTCAGGGCCAGGCTGCGCGAGAAGCGGCTCAGCGCCGCGTTGTGCAGCAGCCGGCCGATCACCGGCGCACGCAGCACGATGCGATCCCAGGTCAGGCGGCCCGCTGTGCTGGCCAGCCATCCTCGGGCGCTCCAGACGGCAAGCGCGCTGGCGCCCAGCACCAGCGGCCAGAAGTTGACGATGAAGTCGGACATGCCGATCAGGATCTGCGTCATCACCGGCAGCTCGACCTTCATGCTCTTGTAGACGGCGGAAAAGCGCGGGATGACGAAGACGTTCACCACCACCAGCGCGACCGCCATCGCGATCATCACGAAGCTCGGATAGCGCAGGGCGGTGCGCACGCGTTCGCGGGTCTTGATCTCGAACTCCAGCCAGCCGGCGAGGCGCTTGAGGATTTCGTCCAGCCGGCCGGTCTGCTCGCCGACCCGCACCAGCGCCACGTACAGCGGCGGGAAATCCTTCGGATGATGGGCCATCGCGGTCGACAGTTCGCGGCCCTGATCCAGGCTTGAGCACAGTTCGCCCAGCACCCGCCCCACCGTCGGGCGGGTTGCCGACTCCTGCATCGCGCCCAGCGCACGCATGATCGGCAGACCGGCGCGCAGCAGCGCCTGCAGCTGGCGCGAGAACAGCTGCAATTCGCTGCTGCTCATGTTCGGCGAACCGCCGAACCAGCCGACCGCTTCGGCGGTCTTCTCCATCGCCGGTTCGATCTTCAGCGGAGTGATGCCGCGCCCGGCGAGCGTCATCGCCGCCATCTCAGGCGAACTGCTGTCCAGCGTGCCTGTGACCGGCCCGCCGACGGTGTCGCGTCCACTCCAGCTGTAGGTCGGCATCAGGCGTCCTCAGCGGTCTGGGTGGCGATCCGCATCGCTTCGTAGACGCTGGTGATGCCCATGCGCACGAGGCGCAGCGCATCGTGCGCCAGCGTGCGTCCCTGGACCTGCGCACGGGCCGCTGCGAGATAGGCCTGCGAGTCGTCACGGGCCAGCGCATCGGCCAGCGGCCGGGTCAGTTCCAGCGATTCGTAGATGGCGGAGCGGCCGAGGTAGCCGGTGCCGTTGCATTCGGGGCAACCGGCCGGCACACGCGGGCGCAGCGCCGCCGCGGCCTCGATGCCGGCCACCTCGAGCACCCAGGCCCGTTCCTGCGGTGATGGCTCGCCGGTCTTGCTGCAGTGTTCGCACAGCTTGCGCACCAGTCGCTGCGCGATGATCAGCTGCAGCGACGTGGCCAGCATGTACATCGGCACGCCCATGTCGGCCAGCCGCGTGGCGGTGCTGACCGCATCGTTGGTGTGCAGCGTGCTCAGCACCAGGTGGCCGGTCATCGCCGCGCGCACGCCGATCTCGGCGGTCTGCGTGTCGCGCATCTCGCCCAGAAGGATCACATCAGGGTCATGCCGCAGCACCGAGCGCAGCACGCGGGCGAAGTTCAGGTCGATCTTGTCGTTGACCTGGATCTGCGTGACGCCGGCCAGCCGGTATTCGATCGGGTCCTCGACCGTGACCAGCTTGCGTTCGTCGTTGCGCAGCGCGGTCAGCAACGCATACAGCGAGGTGGTCTTGCCCGAGCCGGTCGGGCCGGTGACCAGCAGCATGCCGCTAGGACGATCAATGCCGCGGCGCACCTGCGCCTCGACGTGCGGGGGCATGCCCATGCGGTCCAGCGACAGCGTCTGGTCGGAGGTGTCGAGCACCCGCAGCACGACCGACTCTCCCCAGTGGGAGGGCATGATCGAGATCCGCATGTCCATCTGCGTGCCGCGGACCGAGATCTCGAAGCGGCCATCCTGCGGCATGCGCTTCTCGGCGATGTCCAGGTTGGAGATCAGCTTCAGGCGCAGCACGACAGCGCTGGCGATCTCGGCGTCGAAGCGCATGTGGCTGCGCAGCACGCCGTCGATACGGAAGCGCACATGGAGCTGATCGGACTGCGGCTCGAAGTGGATGTCCGAGGCGCGCGATCGCACGCCGTCCTCGAACACGCCGGCCAGCAATCGGGCGACCGGCGTGCTGTCGTCGGGACCGTTGCTGGCAAGCTGCGCCAGCATCGTCGTGTCGGGGGCGAGGTCGGCCTTCAGCTCGCGGGCCAGGCCGGCCAGTCCGTCGCCGCTTTGATAGATGCGATCGATCAGGCCCAGCAGCTGTGATTCGGCCAGCGCGCACAGCTCGATCTCGCAGCGCAGTGCACGGGTCAGTTCGTCATAGGCGGTCAGGTCGGTCGGGTCGGCCATGCCCAGGCGCAGCGCGCCATTGGGGATCGCACCCAGCACCAGCGCCCGGTAACGGCGGGCGTGGCGCTCGGGCAGCCGGCGCGCGATCGCGTTGTCGATCGTCAGCGACCGGAGGTCGACGAACTCGATGCCCAGCTGCTCGGCCAGCAGGCGCGCCAGGCGGGTTTCCTCGATCAGTCCGGATTCGATCAGCACGCGGCCCAGCCGGCGTCCGGAGCGCTTCTGTTCCTCGAGCGCCTGGCTGAGCTGCTGCTCGGATATCAGGCCTGCGCCCAGCAGCATCTCGCCGATGCGCACCTTGCGTGGCGTGGCCATGGGCCTGTGCCTTTCATCGTGAAGGGATCGGTGTCCGGACCAGTGTGCAGGCGCCTGCACCGGCGTGAGCGCCGGAATACCGGCGCAATGCCGCCGCGTTTTCGGGCACGAAGCCACCGCATGCGATGGCTCAATCGAACAACCATGCATCCCTCTGTCCGTGAGTTCCACACGTCACTGCGCGGCTCGCGCAGGCGCGGCCTCACCGGCTCGCTT
>DAONCJ010000355.1:0-4614 GCA_035401985.1 Burkholderiaceae bacterium
CTGGTGGACGTGCGCAAGAATTTCGGCGCCACCCAGATCATCCGCGGGGTGAACCTCGAGATCCCGAAAGGTCAGCGGCACGCGATCATCGGGCCCAACGGCGCGGGCAAGACCACGCTGTTCAATCTGATCAGCGGGCGGTTTCCGGTCAGCTCCGGCACCATTTCGATGAACGGCTCGCGCATCGACACGCTGCCCCCGCACGAGATCAACCGGCGGGGGCTGTCGCGCAGCTTCCAGATCACGTCGATCTTCCCGATGATGTCGGTGTTCGAGAACATCCGCTGCGCGCTGCTCTGGTCGCGCGGCTACAAGTACTCGTTCTGGCATCTGCTCAGCCGCCAGAAGGCGCTCAATGAAGAGAGCGAACGCCTGCTCGAGCGTCTGAACCTGCAATCGCGGCGCGACCTGACGGCGGGGCTGCTGTCCTACGCCGAGCAGCGCGCGCTCGAGATCGGCATCACCATCGCGGGCGGCGCCGAAGTGGTGCTGCTCGACGAGCCGACCGCGGGCATGAGCCACAGCGAGACCGAGTACGCGGTCAACCTGATCCGCACCGTGAGCGAAGGCAAGACACTGGTGATGGTCGAGCACGACATGAGCGTGGTGTTCGGCCTGGCCGATGCGGTGTCGGTGGTGGTCTATGGCGAGGTGATCGCCAGTGATGCCCCGGATAAGATCCGCTCGAACAAGGCGGTGCAGGAAGCCTACCTGGGAGCCGAAGCGGCATGATGCTCGAGATCCGTGACCTGCATGCCTATTACGGCAAGAGCCACATCCTGCAAGGCGTGGACCTCTCGGTCTCCGAAGGCGAGATCGTCAGTCTGCTGGGGCGCAATGGCGTGGGCCGCTCCACCACCTGCAAGGCGATCATGGGCCTGGTGCAGCCCCATGGCAGCATCCGCTTCAAGGGTCAGTCGATCGTCGGGCTGCGCCCGGAGCAGATCGCCCACACCGGCATCGGTTACGTGCCCGAAGACCGCCAGGTGTTCCCCACCCTGACGGTCCAGCAGAACCTCGAACTGGGACTGAAGCGCTCGGGCCGGTTCGGCCGCTGGAACTTCGAAGACGTGTACAAGCTGTTTCCGAATCTGGACGCTCGCCGCCACAACCCCGCCGGCGTGCTGTCGGGTGGCGAGCAGCAGATGCTGACCATGTGCCGCACGCTGATGGGCGATCCCGATCTGGTGATCATCGACGAGCCCACCGAGGGCCTCGCGCCCAAGCTGGTCGAACAGGTGGCCACGCTGCTCGACGAGATTGCACGGCGCGGCGTGTCGATCCTGCTGATCGAGCAGAAGCTGACCATCGCGCTGCGCATCTCGAAGCGCCTTTACGTGATGGGCCACGGGCGCATCGTGTTCGAGGGCGACACCGCGGCGCTGAACGCCGACGCGGTCGTGCGCAAGGAGTGGCTGGAGGTGTGACGCGCGGGCCGCGCCGCGGCCCCTGGTCGCCTCAGTGCTTCGAGCTCAGTGCTTCGTGTTCGGTGCTTCGTGCTCAGTGCGCCGCGCGCAGCTTCTCGCGCAGCACGCGCAGGCTGCCTCCTGACTTGACGGACCCGGGCAGCGGGTGGCCGACCACGTCCTCGGCCACGCAGGCGGCCTGCATCAGCCGTTCGAGATCGATGCCGGTCTCGATGCCCATCTCGTCGCACAGGAACACCACGTCTTCGGTGCAGACATTGCCCGCCGCGCCCTTGTGCGCCGCGAACGGGCAGCCGCCCAGACCGGCCACCGCCGCGTCGTAGATCTCGACGCCCATCTGCAGGCCCGAGTAGACGTTGGCGATGCCCATGCCGCGCGTGTCGTGCAGATGCAGGCTGAGGGTGAGGTCGGGATAGCGGTCGCGGATGGCGCCGACGACCCGGCGGATCGACAAGGGCGAGGCCCAGGCCATGGTGTCGGCCAGCGAGACGAACTCGAGTTTTTCACCGGCCTCGGCGGCCAGGTCGAGCAGCTGGCCGACCATGTCGACCACGGTGGCGGGGGCGACATCGCCCTGGAAGTTGCAGCCGAAGGCGGCCATCAGCGAGCCTCGGGTGACGGGCAGCCCGTTGGCCTGGTACATCTTGATGATCGAGCGCTGGCCCTCGAAGTTCTGTTCCATCGTGCGCTTCTGGTTGATCGCCAGAAACGCCGCCGAACAGCAAAGGCCGACGCTGCCCATCAGCTGCAGCCGGTCATCGTGGCCGAGGGCGCGCTGCAGGCCGCGCTCGTTCAGCCACAGCGCGGTGTAGCTGACATCAGGGTTCACCTTGAAGCCGGCGACCACGTCGTCCGCATCGACCCAGCCGGGCACGTTCTGCGGCGGCACGAACGAGGCGACCTGGATCTGCTTCAGACCGGTGCCCGACAGCGCATCGATGAGCTCGATCTTTCGGCCGGTCGGAATCGGCCCCTTCTCGAACTGGAACCCTTCCCGCGGTCCTTCTTCGTTAATGCGGATCGACTTCGGAAGATCGCTCATGATTTACCCCCAGTGCGCTGCTAGCATTGTTCGAATCAGTCAGCCTACACGATCCCCGAGCCGCCGGCCGGGGGGCCGTTTCGAGAGGAGATCAGCTTGGCGGGAGGGATGCTGGAGGGCATTCGGGTGATCGACCTCACCTCGGTGGTGGTCGGGCCACTGTGCACCCAGATCCTGGCCGATCACGGTGCGCAGGTCACCAAGGTCGAAAGCCCGCAGGGCGACATCGGCCGCTATCTGGGCGGCAGCGGCCGGCATGTCGGCATGGCGCCCAAGTTTCTGCACCTGAACCGCAACAAGCGCTCGATCTGCCTGGACCTCAAGCACCCGGCGGGGCACGGCGCACTGATGCGCCTGCTGGCCGACGCCGACGTGCTTGTCTGGAACGTCCGGCCCGATTCGATGGCGCGCCTGAAGCTCGGCTACGACGACGTCAAGGCGGTCAACCCCCGGCTCATCTACTGCGGCATGTTCGGCTTCGGGCAGCGCGGCCGATATGCAGGCATTGCGGCCTACGACCCGATCATTCAGGGCGCCAGCGGGGTCGCGGGCCTGCACGCGAAGGCGTTCGGCACGCCGCGCTACGTGCCCTATGTGATGGCCGACCGCACCTGCGGCCTGATCGCGGTGCAGATGATCACGATGGCGCTGTACCGGCGCGAGCGCTGCGGCGAAGGCCAGTCGATCGAGGTGCCGATGTTCGAGAACATGGCCAGCCAGGTCCTGACCGAGCATCTGTACAACCGCAGCTATGTGCCGCCGATCGGCGAGGCCGGCGATCCGCGCCTGCTCAACGAGTTCTACATGCCCTCGGCCACGCTCGATGGCTACATCAACCTGTCGGCCAACACCAACGACCAGGTGTTCGCGCTGTTCGAGGAAATCGGCCGGCCCGAGCTGAAGACCGATCCGCGCTTCTCCTCTGTCGCCGCCCGCTTCCAGAACACCCAGCTGTACTACCAGATCCGCACCGAAGGCCTGCGCCAGCACACCAGCGCGCACTGGCTCGAAGTGTTCCGGCGCCGCGACGTGCCGGCCTCGCCATATCACACCCTCGAGACCCTGGTCGACGACCCGCACCTGGCCGACGTGGGCCTGCTGCGCGAGCGCGAGCATCCCACCGAGGGCACGGTGATCGACATCGAGCCGGCCAACACCATCGCCAGCGGCTCGCGCACCGACTGGCTGCCCGCGCCGCGCCTGGGTGAGCACACCGATGCCATCCTGCGCGAGGCCGGATTCGACGACCACGAAATCGCCGCACTGCTGGCCGAAGGCGCTGCACGCGCCGCGCCGGCCGATGCCTGACACCAAGGATTCCCCATGTTCGAGATGCCGCCCTACGAAGCCCTGCTGACCGAACGGGTCGGCGAGCACATCCTGCTGGTGACGATGAATCGTCCGGACGTGCTCAATGCCATGAACATGCAGATGGGCAACGAGACGCACGATCTGCTGACCCGCCTGCATCACGACCCCGACTGGGTGCGCTGCGTGGTGCTGACCGGCGCGGGGCGCGCGTTTTCGGCGGGCGGTGACCTGAAGGTGCGCAACACCCAGAGCGTGCGCGACTGGACGATCCAGCACGAGATCGGCGAGCGCAGCTTCGAGCTGCGCATCGAAAGCCCGGTGCCGTGGATCGCGGCGGTCAACGGCATCTGCTATGCCGGCGGGCTCGAGGCGGCGCTGACCTGCGATTTCATCTATGCCGATCGCGAGGCGAAGTTTGCCCAGACCGAATGCCGGATCGGCATCATGCCCGGTGGCATGGGCACGCAGAATCTGCCGCGTGCGGTGGGCGAGCGGCGCGCCAAGGAATTGATCCTGTCGGCCCGCCCGTTCAGCGCCCGGCGGGGGCGGGCAGCGGCACGCTTTGCACCCAGGCGACGGCTTGCTGCACCGCGTCGTCGGTGGCGGCGCGCAGGGCGCTGACGCCGCCGGCCGCGTCGGCGCTGGGCGCGGGCTTGCGCACGACGATGGTGTGCTGGCCCAGCAGGCGGTTGGTCTGCGCTGCGGGCGCGACCAGTGTCAAGCGCAGGCGTACCACGCCTTCGCTGGCGCCGGGGGCGCTGAAGACCTGCGCGAATTCGTCCAGCTGCGCGCGCAATTCCAGCGCGGCCAGGCCCATGCCCACATCGACCACGG
>DAONCJ010000356.1:0-4614 GCA_035401985.1 Burkholderiaceae bacterium
AGCTGTAACGCTTCTGGCCCGCAGGGATCTCGCTCCATCGGGTGCGATGGAACTCGTTGAGCAGCGTGCGGGCATGGTCGGGACGTCGGCGGACGAGCTCGTTCCAGACGGTTGTCGAGCTGACAATGGACGACAGGCCGCCCGACCGCGATACCCGCAGGCACAGCAGCGCGACGATGTCCGAAGAGTCGGTGTGGTAGCTCAGGCGGGCGGAGGTCTGATAGCCACGCACCTCCGGGTCCGCATAGTCGAGCCCGAGATTGGTGACGTGACCCAGCACATGGCCCTTGCCGTTCTGCGATACGGGCTCGCCCAGATGCTGGCCGAGGGCCCAATAGGCAATGGCCGACTGCCGGGTGCTGTAGCGATCCACCGGAATGCCGCGGAACAGCGCGAACCCGCGACCGGACAGCAGCTCGCGCCGGGCCTCGAGCAGGCAGTCCTGAAGCCCGGGCAGCGGAAAATCATCCCGGTGCAATGCCAGCAGATCCTTGCCGCTGGCGTCGGCCTTGCGGACCAGCGCGTCGAGCTCGGCGAGCTGGCTCGCGGTGAACGTGTGGATCCAGTCGGTCCGGGCGGCCATCGCCGGTCCGTACCAGGCCTGGGCGTTGTCGAAGACCGGAAGCGGCGCGTCGGTCGGGGCGGTTGCCGTCAGGGTTTGTGCCGTCATGGTCGTCACTCCAGGTGGGGGCGCGGTGGACGGCATGGGCCGGGCGCAGCGCTGTGGCATTCAATGCGTCCGGGAGAACTGCCCCGGGGCGTCTGATGGATGCTAGCGGGATGCCGAGTGATGTTCACGATCGGCCCGCGCAAAGTGAAAGCCGACCCGTTGAAGGCGGGCATGGCGGCCGACGCTGCCTCAGCCCCGAAGCACGTCAGGGAGCCACCGCAAATGAAAAAGCCACCCCTGGGAGAGGTGGCTTTCCTGCGATCCCGCCGGGCGCTATGCGGGCGGTTCGCTGTTGAAACCCCGGCAGTCCTGCGTCGAGCGCGTCGTGCCGGGCGGCGGCTTACTTGGCCGGCCGGGCCTTGCGTCCGGGGGCGGCCGGAGGAATGTAGCCCGACACGCGATACAGCCATGCGTCGGTGCGCATGCCGTTGTTGAAGCGGGTCAGGTTGCAGGCGATGACGTCGCCGGTGCGCTCGAGGCCAGCGACGTGCTGGCGAACGGCTTCCAGAGGAATGCCGATTTCCTCGGCGATCTGGGAGTCGAGGCGCTCACCGTGTTTCTTCAGGCACTTCAGGATTTCGATCAAGGCATTCAATCCAGGGAAGGGAGAATTGGTGAACGTCGGCAACGGGGCTGACACGAAGGTCAGTGGCGTTGACGCCGGGCAATGGGTGTCTGCATCGGAGGCGGGCACCAGACAAGTCGTTGCGACTCTGGAAAGCAAAAGGCCACCCCGGTGGGCGGCCTGACTGCTTGGGAATGAGTTCGATGGATCCTTGTCGTGGCTTCGATCCAGGCGCCTGCCGGCTGCAGGCCCCTTCGGACGCCATAAGACGCCACCGAACTCGCAAGTCTACCCGAAGGTCGGCCAACTGGCAAGACGCCGGTTGTGGCCAGCCAGCGAGCCGGCTGCGGCCGGCCAGCGAGCCGGCGCCCGGGGCTGTCAGTCGACGGCCAGCACCACTTTGCCGAAAGTGGTGTCGCTGGCGATCAGCTCGTGCGCCTTCTGTGTCTCGGCGATCGGAATGACGGCTTCGACGATCGGCCGGATGGCGCCGGATTCGATCAGCGGCCAAACGCGCTGATGCAGCGCAGCCATGATGGCCGTCTTCGCCGCGATCGGGCGCGCGCGCAGCGTCGATCCGATCACCCGCAGCCGCTTCATCAGCATGAGACGCATCGGCAGTTCGGCGCTGACCCCGCCCATCAGGCCGATCAGAACCAGCCGCCCATCGAGCGCCAGGCTCTCCAGGTTGTCCTTCAGGTAGGCCGCGCCGACCGGATCGAGGATCACATCGAAGCCCCGGCCGTCGGTCCACCCGGCAACCTGATCGGCAAAGCGGCCCGCGTGCCGGTTGTTGCCGCCCGCGGCGCCCAGCGCCACGCAGCGGGCGATCTTGTCGTCGGCGCCGGCCGTGACATACGCCGGGTTGCCGAAGGCGCGGCACAGCTGGATGCCGGCTGTGCCGACCCCGCTCGCGCCGGCATGCAGCAGCACCCGTTCGCCGGGGGCGAGGGCCGCCTCCATGTAGAGATTCAGATAGGCGGTCGCAAAGACCTCGGGCAGGGCTGCCGCCTCGTGGAAGGACAGCCCGCGCGGAATCGGCAGCACCTGCCCGGCGGGCACCACCACCTCCTCGGCGTGGCCGCCGCCGGCCAGCAGTGCGCACACCGGATCACCGACGTTCATGCCCGCCACATCGGGCGCGATCTCCTCGATCACGCCGGCGCATTCGAGTCCGAGGATGGGGCTTGCGCCGGGCGGCGGCGGATAGCCGCCGGTGCGCTGCGAGAGGTCCGCGCGATTGACGGCGCTGGCCTTCACCCGGATGCGGACTTCGCCGGGACCGAGCGCCGGTCGGGGCGTCTCGGCCCAGATCAGCCTGTCACCGTCGATCTGGATGGCTTTCATCGGGTCTCCTCTTTCTTTGCATGAATGGTGCTGGCCGAGCGCTCAGCTGAAATTGAGCTTCAGGCCCGGCTCGGGCCAGCGCATGACGCCCAGCCTGCCGGTGTCGGACAGCGTGATGTAGGCCGTGCACATGTCCGGGCCGCCGAAACAGATGTTGGTCGGGAATCGGTCCGGCATCTGCACGGCGCGCACGACTTCACCAGCCGGCGAAAACTCGGTGATGAAGCCGGTCGACAAGGTGGCCACGACGATGTTGCCGCTGGCCATGACGGCCAGGCTGTCGAAGCGCGCATTGCCGCCGAGGCCGGCGATGACGCGACCGCTGTGCGGTGTGAATTCGCCCTTCGGCTTGAGCCGGCCGGGGCCCTGAACTTCGAAGGCCCACAGGCGTGCGCCTTCAGTGTCGGCCACATAGAGGATCCGGCCGTCGGGCGACAGGCCGCACCCGTTCGAACTGAGCATCGGATAGGCAAGCGCGGCGATGCTCGAGCCATCCGGCCGGGCGTAATAGACGCCGCCGTGGTCCCGGTGCCGCGGATACCGCTTGCCCAGATCGGTGAAATAAAAGCCGCCTTCGCTGTCGAAGACGAGGTCATTGGGGGCGGACAGCGGATGTCCGTCGGCCTCGCGATAGAGCAGGGTCGCCTCGCCGGACTTCGGATCGATCCGTTGTATCGATCCGTGCTTGTAGTCCGGGTGCGGACCCACGCCCATCGAGTGGCCGGCCACATAACGGCTGCCGCCGTTGTTGCACAGATAGAAATACCCGTCGGGTCCGACCGCCAGGCCGTTCGGCCCGCCGCCACAGGCCGAAAACACGCTCACCTGACCATCGGGCATCACGCGCGTGCAGCGCCCATGGCGGATCTCGGTCAGCACCACCGAACCGTCGGCGCAGGCGACCGGCCCCTCGGGAAACCCGAGGCCGGTGGCCATGATGCGCAGATCTTCCATGTGTGGTCCTTGGGAAGCTGGTGTGCTTTGCCTCGACACCGCAGCACCGCCAGCCATCGCCGCGACCCGTTCCTTCAGGTGCATCAGCGCCCGGCCGTTGGCGTTCTTGATCGTCTCGATCGGTGGCGGCTCGACACTGATGTCGCCCAGCTCCGCCAGCACGAGGTGAGCGTCGTCGTGGGCGCGAACCTGCTTCATCTGTCCCAGCCAGCGATTGACGTTCGGATAAGGCGCGAAGTCGAACAGGTTGGTGAAGCCGGGCTGCAGCTGTCCGATCTCCATGTACGCGGCGAAGTCGGCCAGCGACACGCTGTCGCCCGTCAGAAATCGCGACTGCGCGAGCCATCCGGTGTCCAGCGCGCGCACCGCCCGCGTGAAGGAGGCCTGCGCGGACTGCTGGATGGCTTCGGGGATATTCAGGTCCTTGCGGATCTTGGGGGCCACGAACCCGATCGACGCATCACGCACATTGCGGTGATGGTAGTGAAGGTACCAGTCGACCTTCGCCCGGCGTTGCGGGTCGGAGGGATAGACATCGTCCCAGCCATGCCGGTTGCACAGATAGCTGAGGATGGCGTTCGCCTCGCCCAGCACGAAACCGCTCTGCGGCTCTTCGATGGTCGGAATGGTGCCCGCGGGATTCTTGGCCAGAAAGCCCGGGCTGCGGCTGCCGTTGTCGCCCTTCGAGCCGGGGTTGATCGGCACCAGATTGAACGGCATCTGCTTGTACAGCAGCAGCCACACGACGGCACGCACCGGTTGCGAGAAAGGGATGCCGTAAACGATCAGGGGTTGCGAGGAGGAGGTCATCTGTGTCGATCGGCGCCAGGAGGTTGAGGGCGGCCACCATGTTGCCGGAAATCGAGGTGCCGGCGATAGGGGTTGCCTGGTTGCGGGCTTGCGTGGCTTCTTGATCACCGCCTAGGATGGTCGACCGTCGATACCGCCACGACAAGCCTCAGGGAGTTTCAGTTGACCATTCCAGCCCGCCGCCAATTCATCGTCGCTGCCGCCGCCGGCGCACTCGCGACGCAACGCTCCGCGCTCGCCCAGCCGGCTGCTTATCCGAGCCGGCCAT
>DAONCJ010000357.1:0-4613 GCA_035401985.1 Burkholderiaceae bacterium
CGCCGCCGGAAGGAGGAATCATCGACACAGGCTCTCCAGAAGCTTGCCGGGTTCAGCGAGAAATGCGGAAAAGAAAGCTCAGCCTTCCATTCCGGCCTTGGACAGCGCAGCCGCGCGCGCCTTCATCCAGCCTTCGGCAAACTTGTCGTTGTCCGAGGGCGGATTGGAGTTGCGATACGCCGTCCATGCCGCGGCAAGGATCTCCTGACGCTTGTAGAGGTTGTTGTTGAACTTCTCCTGTTCGTCGCTCCAGGCGCCCGCCTCCTTCAGAGCCCTGACTGCGCCCTTGTGCACCGGCAGCGACCAGTTCTTGGTCTGACGCTTCGCCGCCATTCCGGCTGCGCCCGGCGCGCCATCCTTGTAGGCGTCATAGCCCTCGATCATCGCCTTCGTCAGCATGTACACGTCGTTCTCGGCCTGATTGGCGTAGACGGTATAGATGGGGTACGGATAGTTGCTGAGCTGAACCGGCTTTTCCTTCGAGATGTTGGCGCCGCAGGTGGCCAGGTGCGGCAGGATGAAGGGCGTGATCTTCTGCAGGCGCGCCCAGCCCGCCTTGTCGTCAGCCGGTGTGGGCGGCCAGATGATGCCGCGCGGCGAGGACTCCACTTCCTTGGCGGGCCCGGTGATGGTGGTGCCATAGGCCGCGTCGACGTCGTTGTTGACGACGCCCTTCCACATCGCGCCGTAGCTGGCGAACTCCACCGCCTTCACATCCTTGATCGTGAGGTTGCCGAAGGCGAGCACGCCAAGCGCGTTCTGATTGAGCGCCGGCGAGCCGACCACGAACCCGACCCGCTTGCCCTTGAGGTCGGCGACGGTTTTCACACCGATATCGGCCGCCACACCGAGGCTGCCGGCATGACAGTCGACGGTCGTCAGCGTGATCTGCACCGCCTGCGGCCCCCATTCCTTGCTGCCGAATTCGAACAGGCCTTCCTGGGCGAAATAGACGCCGGCGCCCATGGCCGAGGCAAACGCGCGGCCCGTGCGCAGCGGCTGCAGGCGGGCCACATCATTGCCGGCGGGCAGCACGCGCACATCGGTGCCGTGCTTGTCCTTCAACATCTTGCCGATGGCGACCGTGATGTTGAAACCGGCGGTGCCGGTGTCGTAGGCGGTCATCGTCATCGACGCTGGCAGCTTCACCTGCGCCATGACGGGCGACCATGCGATGGTTGCACCAGTCGCCGCAATGCAGGCGAGCCGGACGAGCGTGTGTCGGTTGATCCGTTGGGTCATTGCTGTCTCCTATGTTGTGAACGGGTGCGGGTCGTTGGGTCGACCTTCTGGCCAGACCGTCGTGTGATGGTCGGTGGCAGCCCTGTCGCCCATTATCGGTGGCAACCGCCGTGGCAGGTCAAGCTGTAAACCGTCCCTGCCGATACGCGGCGTGCGTCAGTCGCGCCCTGGGCCGCGTGGCCCGTGCGCGTGTCGCAAGAACGGTTTTTCGAAGCAGTGCCAGGAGAAGGCCGACAACACCACGGTGCCCGCGACCACCAGACTCAGGAGCCGTGCGCCTGTGAGACCAGGAATCGCGACCAGCGTCAGCAGCACCGGCAGGTGCCACAGATACAGTCCGTAGCTGATCTGGCCCAGATAGCGCAGCGGTCTGAGCACCAGTGCGCGCGGCTGCGGAAATGTCACGGCCGCGGCCACCACGCAGCCGAAAGAGACGGCCAGCAGCGTGCGCCAGAAGATGATCATCCCCGGCTGGTTCCAGTAAGAGGCGCGCGGCCAGTAAGTGCGCATCGCCAGCCAGAACAGCACAGCAGAGGCGAGCCCCCATAACAGGAAGTTGGCCCACCCGGGCGCGAGCCGTCGCAGCAGCGGATGGGGCGGACTGCCAGGTCGGGTTCCCGTTCCCGCGCCCGCGGCCAGGACCAGCATCGCCAGCGCGATGCCGACACCGAACGCATCCAACGTGCCCGGCAGCTGCGAGCTGAAGACATGCAGCCGGTGCGCGTTCTCCTCGCTCGCGCTGACAATCCAGACCACGGCAGCGCGCCATGCCCAGGCCATGAGGATCAGGCCGGCGAGCAGCCGCAGCGGTGCGCGCCGCGCCATCCACGGTGCGGCGAGCATCATCGCGGCATAGAACTGCATCTCGAGCGCCACCGACCAGTTGGGTCCATTGATCGAACCGTGCGTGGTCGGATGCAGGTTGTGGACGAACAGCGCATGGCTGCCCAGATGCATCGCGAGCGTGCTCACCGGCTGCATCAGCAGCACCGGGTCGACCAGCAGCAGGAACAGCAGCGCCGTCAGGGCGTAGAGGGGCACGATGCGGGCGAGGCGCCGGCGTGCGAACGAGGCCCGAAACGCCGTGCCCTCGCGTGCATGCCCCTGCAATGCGGACAAGCCGATCACGAAGCCGCTGATCACAAAGAAAAGATCGACTCCGATCCAGCCCGCCCTTGCCACCAGCAGCGGCCCGGTGATCGGAAAACTCGTCCAGCGGCCGATCTCGATGACGTGGTAGACGATGACCAGAAGCGCGGCAACGGCTCTGAGTATGTCAATGGCGGGGAAGTCGGGCCGCCCGCCGGATGGTGTTTCAGCAGCCTCGGCGATCATGCGGAGATTATAGTGGGCAGGCATCAGCCCATCCTCCGGGGTCTCCCATGAAATTCGCCGCCGTGCTCATGTGCCTGCTGCTGGCCGCCTGTGGCGACGGGCCAGCCAGCCAGCCCGAGTCCCCGGTCACCCGCCTCGCTGCCGGCGGCTGGCATAGCCTGGCCTTGCGGCACGATGGCAGCATCCTCGCGTGGGGTTCGAACCGCAACGGTCGGCTCGGTGACGCAAGCGCGGTCGATTCAGCGGTCCCCAAGTCGATCGACGGCGGCTATGCCAGCGTCGCGGCGGGCGGCAACCATACGCTCGCCGTCGGGATCGACGGCCGCCTCTGGGCATGGGGATACAACGGAGCCGGCGAACTGGGCGACGGCAGCACCTCCGAGTCCCTCGTCCCGAGACTGATCGGCTCGAGATTCAGCGTAGTCGAGGCCGGGTTCGCCCATTCGGTCGCGCTCGACAACGACGGCCGGCTATGGGCGTGGGGCGACAACTTCACCGGGCAGTTGGGTGACGGGACCACCGCCGACGCGCACACCCCGAAGCTGATCGGCTCGGGTTATGCCAGCGTGGCGGCGGGCGGCGCTGAATTCCTGATCGGCATCCGGCCGGTCAAGCGCGTGTCGCTGGCCCATACGATCGCCATCCGGACCGATGGAAGCCTTTGGACGTGGGGCTACAACCAGTACGGCCAGCTCGGCAACGGCAGCACCACCGGGACGACCATCCCTGCCCTGATCGGAACCGGATACGCCGGCGTCGCCGCGGGGGGCATGCACAGCCTTGGCCTGAAGACGGACGGCACCTTGCTGGCCTGGGGTCTGAACGCCAGCGGTCAGCTGGGCGACGGCAGCACTGTCGATTCGTCGGTGCCGAAGGTGATCGGCAGCGGCTTTGCCGGCGTCGCCGCGGGCGACCGCCACACGATCGCCATCAAGACCGACGGCAGCGTTTGGACCTGGGGCGACAACGCCTCCGGCCAGCTCGGCGATGGCACCACTCTGGCTTCGAGCACGCCGAAGAGGATCGGCGCGGGATATGTCGGCGTGGCGGCGGGCGGCGAACACTCGCTGGCTCTGCGGGCCGATGGCGCGGTGCTGGCGTGGGGCCGCAACGACCTCGGTCAGCTCGGCGACGGAACGCTGATCTCGAGGTCCAATCCGGTGGTTGCCGTGCCAGGCGTGCCGGGCGCGCCTTCTCCACCTCGGACAGTTGGCTTCAGATAAGCGCGTCACCGCTTCGCGCGGATCGGCACCGTGTCTTCCCCGAAGTCGCGCGTCTCGGCACAGAGACGCGCTTTGCGCCCTTGCTGTTGAAACACTTGTATTCTCGCTGAGTCCCAATGTGCAGACCCGCCAACGAAAGATCGACATGAAGGCACTGTTCAAGTCCGCCGCCACGGCGATCTCCGCGCTGATACTGCTCGGCGGCTGGGGTCCGGCCATCGGCCAGGACGTCTTCCCCAGCAGACCGCTGCGCTTCGTGGTGCCCTACCCGCCCGGCGCATCGACCGACAGCATGGCGCGCGCCGCCGCACGTGAACTGGCCAAAGAGCTGAAGGTCGGCGTCGTCGTCGAGAACAAGCCGGGAGGCGGCACGACGATCGGCGCATTGGCGGTGCGCAATGCGCCGGCCGACGGATACACGCTGCTGTTCCAGGTCGACGGGCTGTACACCGGCAAGATGGCTGCGCCGAGCATCGCTTATGAGTACAGCGATTTCGAGATCCTCGCGCCGCTCGCGCAGACGCCCTTCGTGCTGATCGTGCCCGGCTCGGCGAACGTGCAGGTCCTGGAGGATCTGAAGAAGCGAGCGGCGGCCAAGCAGGGCGAACTGGACTTCGGCACGCTGGGGCTGGGCGTGAACCACTACGGGATCCTGTCACGCACGCTCGGCAAGCACCTGGGGCTTGGCGTTCGCATGATTCCGTACAAGGGCGGCGTCGAAGGCACGGTCGCCGTGATGGCCGGCGAGATCGACGGCTACTTCGCGACCGTCAGCCTTGCCAGCACCTTGAAAAACAATCCGCGGGCCCGGTT
>DAONCJ010000358.1:0-4601 GCA_035401985.1 Burkholderiaceae bacterium
GTGCTTTCCTCGGCCTTCAGAGCCCGGCGAACGAAGCGGCCGCGCGACTCCTCGACGAAGGCGTAGTACGTGTCGCCCAGCAGAAAGACCGCCGTGCTGGGCACCTTGAGGGCCGATGACGGGGGGATCTCGACATCGCCGGTGATGTACATCTCGGCTTTCAGGCGGCGGTCCCGGTTGTCGAGCACCGCCCGGGCGCGCACGGTGCGGGTTTGCCCATCGATGGAATCGGCGATGTACTCGACCTTGGCGGAAAACAGTTCGCCGGGCAGCGCGGGGACGGAGATGCGGACGACTTCACCGATCTGAACTTCGCGAGTGAGCACTTCGGGCACATCAAGCAGCACCCACAGCCGCGTTGGGCTGGAGATGATGAACAGTGGCTGGTCGGGCGACTGGTCGGGCCGGACCTCCTGGCCGACGGCCACCTGGCGCTGCACGACCACGCCGTCGATGGGGGACACCAGCTTGTACTGCTGATCGATGGCGCCCGAGCCCCCGTAGAGCCGCTCTTTCGCCGCGGTCCGCTCGCGTTCGGTGCGCGAGCGCGCCAGGTCGTTCTCGGACGATTGCAGGTCCTTCAACGGGATGACACCCGCCTGGTGCAGTTCGCGGGCGCGCGCCAGGTTGCGCTCGGCGAAGCGCAGGTCGTTCTCGGCACGTCGTGCGTCGGCCTGCGACTGACCGAATTCGGGCGAGGACACGACCGCGAGTGTCTGACCACGCTTGACGGTCGCGCCGGCCAGCACGGAGACGGAGGTCACG
This sequence comes from Burkholderiaceae bacterium, assembly GCA_035401985.1. GTDB lineage: Bacteria > Pseudomonadota > Gammaproteobacteria > Burkholderiales > Burkholderiaceae_E > Quisquiliibacterium. The sequence continues at coordinate 766 of DAONCJ010000358.1, forward strand.
CGCCCGGCCAGCGGCGAGGTGATGCGGGTTGTAAGCGTTTCGTCCCAGGCGGTGCGGCCATTGATTCGTACGCGGCTTTCGCGCTCAGGCACCACGGCGGCCGTTCGCAGCGTGGCCAGTTGCGGGCTTTCCTTGGGGAAGGTGATCGACTGGGCATCGACGGTTGCACCCGGCATGGTCGGCTTGGGCGCCTCGGCCGGCTTCTGGCAGCCGGACAGCAGGGCCAGCCAGATCAATGCCAGGGCGATCCGGAAACGGGGGCTCATCGGGAGACTTCCTCAGGGTGTACCGCTTCGCGCCAGGCCAGAACGGCTCTGGAATAGTCGGCACGGGCGCTCAGCGCCTCGACGCGCACAGCCACCAGTTGGCGCCGTGCGTCGAAAAGATCGGTCAGCGTGGCTGCGCCACGTGAAAAGGCAAAGTCGATCGCCTGGGCAGCGCGCGCTGCTTCAGGCAGGGAAGTCTGCTCAAGACGCTGTGCGCGTTCGAGAGCGGAAGCCACCTGCGCCGCGGCGCGGGCTGCGTCCGTGCGCACCAGGCCTTTCACGCGCTCGAGGTCTTCCTGTGCACTCGCCAGATCCGCATCCGCCCGGGCGATATCGCCCGAAAAGTCGTTGTTGACGAATAGCGGGATGGAGGCGCTCAGGCCGAAGACATTGCCGCCGAGCGAAGGCGAGCGCTCGGTCTGGACGCCGATCGTCACGTCGCGGGTCCGCTGTGCGATGGCCAGCAGGCGACTCTGTGACAGCGCATCGATGCGGGCGCGCAGTGCCGACACGTCCGCGCGCTGTTCGATCGCGCGTTCGAGGGCGGCGGCATCAGGAAGCGGCTGACTGAGCGGCAGAAAGTCGTCCGTCGCGCGAAACGCTTCGCCGGTGCCTTCCAAGCCCAGCACCGCGGCGAGCGCGACTCTGGCCTGCTCGACATTGGCGGCCGCGGTTCGGGCCTCGTTCTGGGCACGGCCTTCTTCGACCCGCAGACGGGCCACATCCACTTCAGCAATGTCCCCCGCCTGCAGGCGGCGCTGGGCGGCCGTGCGCAGCCGCAGATAGCCCGCGGCGGTTTCGTTCGCCAGTTCGAGCGCCTGCTGGGCGGCGACCAGGTCGAAATAGGCGCCGGCCAGCACGATGCGCTGCTGACGGGCCGTCTCGCGGATGTCGAGACTGGCCGCACGTGCCAGGTCGCGGGCGGCGGCGACGCGCAGTTCGCGCTTGCCGCCGCGCTCGAACAATTGCTCGAGGCGGACGATCCAATCGGAGTCGGGAGGGCGGTAGTGACGGGCGCTAGTGTTGGAAATGGCTGCTGTCAGGCTGGGGTTCGGCCTGACGTCGGCCCTTCGCACGTCGGCGACGCTGGCGTCGAGCTGGCGGCGGGAGAGTTTAAGGGCGCGATTGGACGCCTCGAGAATCTGGACGCTCTGCTGCAGCGAGACCGGCCCTGGCGGGGTTGCTGCGCCAGCGCGAGGGCCATGCACAGCGACCAGAAACGCCACGACGGCCGCGGCGATTCGGACTACCTGCATGCCACTCCCATCAACAGAAAACGTGTGGTTGAGAAGTGCCCGGAACCCTTGAAACAGGGACTGGCACAGCCAAAGATAATAGCGGGGATCGACTGTCGGAACCCTGACGAAATAACAACGGTCGCGGATGAAAGCGGCGTCGGACCGCCGGGGTGGGTTCTACACCAGACCGTCGAACAGCAGGCAGTCGACCCAGCCGCCGACCGCGACGCTGTCCTGATCGTGGTGCAGCACCACGATACAGTTGGCCCGCGACATCGAGCGCAGCACGCCCGAACCCTGGCTGCCCGTCGTGCGTACCGTCAGCGCTCCCTCGCCGTCGGGTTCGACGATTCCTCGCTGGTATTCGGTGCGGCCCGGCTTCTTGCGCATCGCCTCGGCGGACCGGGCGCGTGTGAACAGCGGCGCCGCCGGCGCGGCACCCATCAGGCGAAGCAGCGCGGGTCGCACGAAGAAATAAAAACTGATCATCACGGCGACCGGATTGCCCGGCAGCCCGAAGTAGAAGGCGTCGCCGATCCGGCCGAAAGCCAGCGGGCGGCCCGGGCGCATGGCAATGGTCCAGAAGGCGACTTCACCGAGGCGCGCCATGATGTCGCGGGTGAAGTCGGCTTCGCCGACGGACACGCCCCCCGACGAGACGATGGCATCGGCACAACCGGCCGCCGTCCTTACGGCGCGCTCGAGCGCGTCAGGATCGTCGGGCACGACCCCCATGTCGATCAGTTCGGCGTCCAGACGGGTCAGCATCCCGAACAAGGTGTAGCGGTTGCTGTCGTAGACCTGGCCGGGGGCAAGCGGTTCGCCCACCGAGCGCAGCTCGTCTCCGGTCGAGAAGAAAGCCACCCGCAGCCGCCGGCGGACCGGCACTTCGGCGATGCCCAGCGAGGCGAGCAGGCCCAGATCGGCCGGACGCACGATGCGCCCGGCGTCCAGTGCCGGCGTCCCGGTCCGCAGATCCTCCGCCCGCAGACGCCGGTTCTGTCCCGCCTGCTGACCCGGCGGGATCATGACGAACCCGTCTTCCGCCCGGGCCACTTCCTGCATGACCACTGTGTCGGTGCCTTCGGGCATCACTGCACCGGTCATCACGCGGACCGCCTCGCCGGGTTGGGGCACCACGGCCAGCGGTCTGCCGGCCAGCGCGACGCCCGCAACGCGCATGCGCGTCGGGCTGTCGGGATGCAGGTCGGCGTGGCGCACCGCATAGCCGTCCATGGCCGAGTTGTCATGCGCGGGGACGTCGATGGGAGACATCACCGCACTGGCCAGCACCCGGCCCAGCGCAGCCCTGACGGCAAGCCGTTCGACTGCCTGGACCGGCTGCAGCATTCGGGCGATCACCCGGCAGGCGTCGTCCACCGGCACCGCCTGCGGGTCGTATTCGGACAGGCAGCCGATCGCCTGTTCAAGGCTCAGAGCGGGCGGGGACGGGGCGGGCGCTCGCTCGGTCATTCGAGGGATCTCAATTCGTCGCGGGTATTGATGTTGCGGAAGGCCGATTCGTCCGCGAAGTCGACCACGGCCGGGGACAGGGGCCCATACCAGGCGTCGATCTTGCGTCGGCCGGCGGCGAGGAAGGCCTGCAGGTCGGAGGCCAGCGCGGTGTGCGCCAGCAGAAAGACCGGTTGGTCGCCACTGGTGGTGCGCACAACCGCAACCCGTGTGCCGGCGGCATCGGCCGCGCCGGCCAGTCGGGCCGCGAGATCGGCCGGAAACAGCGGCGAGTCGCAAGGCACCGTCAATACCCAGGGGGTGCGCGCGGCCTGCATGGCGCTGGCCAGCCCGGCCAGGGGGCCTGCGAATCCGCCCAGCGCGTCGGGAATCACCGGCCAGCCGAAGGCGCGGTAGGTTTCGAGGTTCTGGTTGGCATTGACCAGGATCGTGCCCACCTGCGGCGCGAGCCGATCGATGGCGTGGGCGACCATCGGGCGACCGCGGAAAAGCTGGAGGCCCTTGTCGACGCCCTGGCTATCCTCGCTCATGCGCCGGCCAAGCCCGCCGGCCAGCACCACGCCCGTGATGTCCTCGCGCGCAATCATGCGAGCGCGGTCGCGCCCGGCGCGATGAAGCGTTCGCCGCCGCTGAACAGCAGATAGTGACGGCCCTGGCAGCGCCCGATCATCGTGATGCCCAGGCGCGTGGCCAGCTCGTAGCCCATCTGGGTCAGGCCGGAGCGCGACACCAGGAAGGGCACGCCGATCTGTGCGCACTTGATGACCATCTCGGAGGTCAGGCGACCGGTGGTGTAGAAAATCTTGTCCGCACCGTCGACCCCTTCGAGCCACATCCATCCGGCAATCGCGTCGACCGC
>DAONCJ010000359.1:0-4597 GCA_035401985.1 Burkholderiaceae bacterium
CGCAACTGCGATGGCAAGAAGGTCACCGCGGAACACGTCGAGCAGCTGGCCAGCTGGAAGGCCGTCGCCGATCGCACCGACGAGATTCCGTTCGTGGTCGCCCGCGTGGTGCTGCAGGACTTCACCGGGGTGCCACTGCTCGCCGACCTGGCCGCGATGCGGACCGTCGCCAAGGGCATGGGCAAGGATCCGAAGACCATCGAGCCCCTCGTGCCGGTCGATCTGGTGGTCGACCACTCGGTGATGATCGATCACTTCGGGTCGCCCAATGCCGTGGACCTGAACATGAAGCTCGAGTTCCAGCGCAACCAGGAACGCTATCAGTTCATGAAATGGGGCATGCAGGCCTTCGACACCTTTGGTGTCGTGCCCCCGGGCTTCGGCATCGTCCACCAGGTGAACCTTGAATATCTGGCGCGCGGCGTGCACAAGGGCAAGGACGGCGTGTTCTATCCCGACACCCTGGTCGGCACCGACAGCCACACCACGATGATCAATGGCATCGGCGTGGTCGGCTGGGGCGTCGGCGGCATCGAGGCCGAGGCCGGCATGCTCGGCCAGCCGGTGTACTTCCTGACGCCCGATGTGGTGGGCGTCGAGCTCTCCGGCCGGCTGCGCGAAGGTGTGACCGCGACCGACCTGGTGCTGACCATCACCGAGCTGCTGCGCAAGCAGAAGGTCGTCGGCAAGTTCGTCGAGTTCTTCGGCGAAGGCACGACCAGCCTGGCGCTGCCCGACCGCGCCACCATCGCCAACATGGCGCCCGAGTACGGCGCGACGATGGGCTTCTTCCCGGTCGACGAACGCACCATCGAGTATTTCGAGGGCACCGGCCGGACCGCGGCCGAGATCGATGCGTTTGCGTCGTACTTCCGCGCACAGGGGCTCTTCGGTGTGCCGAAAGCCGGCGACATCGATTACAGCTCCACCGTCAAGCTGGACCTGTCCACCGTCACCCCTTCGGTCGCCGGGCCGAAGCGGCCGCAGGACCGCATCGAGATCGGCAACGTCCGCGCGACCTTCACCGAGCTGTTCTCCAAGCCGATCGGCGAGAACGGCTTCAATCAGGCGCCCGAGCGCCTGGCGCCCGGAGTCCGGACGACCAGTGGTCTCGAGCTGCACAACGGTGATGTGCTTATCGCAGCGATCACCTCGTGCACCAATACATCGAACCCTGGCGTGCTGCTCGCGGCCGGCCTGCTGGCCAAGAAGGCTGTCGCGGCGGGGCTGACGGTGCGCAAGCACATCAAGACCTCGCTGGCCCCAGGCTCGCGGGTGGTGACCGAATACCTCGAGAAGGCCGGGCTGCTGCCTTATCTCGAGCAGCTGGGCTTCTCGGTGGCGGCGTATGGCTGCACGACATGCATCGGCAACGCCGGCGACCTGACGGCCGAGATCAACGAGGCCATCACGTCCAACGATCTGATCTGCGCGGCAGTGCTCTCGGGCAATCGCAACTTCGAAGCGCGCATCCACCCGAACCTGAAGGCCAACTTCCTGGCATCGCCGCCGCTGGTCGTCGCCTACGCGCTGGCCGGCAACGTCATGACCGACCTGATGACCCAGCCGATCGGCATCGGTCACGGGGGCCGCGAGGTCTGGATCGGCGACATCTGGCCCAGCTCCGACGAGGTCTACAAGCTGATGAAGTTCGCGATGAACCCGAAGGTGTTCAAGGCGAACTATGCGCAGGTCCAGTCGAACCCCGGTCAGCTGTGGGGAGAGGTCAACGGAACCGTCGGGCAGGTCTACGACTGGCCCAAGTCGACCTATATCGCCGAGCCGCCGTTCTTCAACAACTTCTCGATGCAGCCGGCGGCCAGCGGCGGCGCGATCCGCGGCGCGCGCGCGCTGGGTGTGTTCGGCGACTCGATCACCACCGATCACATCTCGCCCGCCGGCTCGATCACCGAAAGCTCGCCTGCCGGCAAGTGGCTGCTGGCCAATGGCGTGATCAAGGCCGACTTCAACAGCTACGGCTCGCGCCGCGGCAACCATGAAGTGATGATGCGCGGCACCTTCGCCAATGTGCGGATCAAGAACCTGATGATTCCGCCGACCGCAGACGGCTCGCGAATCGAAGGCGGCCTCACCCTGCATCAGCCCTCCGGCGAACAGATGCCGATCTACGACGCGGCGATGAAGTATGTCGCTGACGGAGTGCCGACCGTGATCTTCGGCGGCGAGGAGTACGGCACCGGCTCGTCGCGCGACTGGGCGGCCAAGGGCACGCAGCTGCTGGGCGTCAAGGCTGTCGTGGCCCGCAGCTACGAGCGGATCCATCGATCCAACCTCGTCGGCATGGGCGTGCTGCCGCTGCAGTTCAAGGGCACCGACAGCGCGCAGGTGCTGGGCATCACCGGCACCGAGACCTACGACATCGAAGGCCTGGATGGCGAGATTAAGCCGCAGCAGGATGTGACGCTGGTGATCCATCGTGCCGACGGCACGTCGCAGCGCGTCTCTGTGCTGCTGCGCATCGACACCGCCATCGAAGTCGACTACTACCGCCACGGCGGAATTCTGCCGTTCGTGCTGCGTCAGCTGATGGCCGCCTGACGACGATCGAGCGGATCGCGGCGCCACCCTTGGCGCCGCGGGGCCAGTCAGGGGCGCCTTTCAGGGCGCCCTCTTTTTTCGGGCATCGACCGCATCGCCTCGGCGGAGCGTGACGCGTGCCGTTATTGAACCGGCCATCGCCATGTTGTCGCCGCCGGGCAACCCCCTTCTATTGACACAAAGCCGGGACGGCGTCCGTTGAATTAAACTCGCCGCAGACTTCACCGGATTGAACGCCCTTGCAACCTCAATCGACAGCCGCGCTCCCTGCCGGCCTGCAGTCCCTGATGCGCGCCGTGCTGATGGCCGCGCTCAGTTTTTCCGGCTGCGTGGTGGCGCGTCTGCTCGCCTTCGAGAGCCCGGTCGGACTGCTGATCTGGCCGGCCGGGGCGATCGCGCTGGCCAGCGGCTGGCGTTATGGGCCGCTGTGGGCCCTGCCGGCCGGCCTTGGCGCGGCGGGCTGGGCCTTCGTCGAGTTCGAGAGCCTGCGTTTCGCACTGACGGCGCTGCTGACCAGCGTCGCCGGACCGGTGGCTGCCATCGCCGCGATGCGCAAGCTCAACGCGTGGAAGCCCGCCGACTACCGGATGGATGCGGTCCTGCGGTTCATGCTGATGTGCGGCCTGGTCGCCGCGCCACTGGACGCGGCCATCGCCACGCTCGGCTTGCGCGCGGCCGGCTTCATGCCCGTCCTGCATGCGTCTCATCTGTTCATCGCCTGGTGGCTGATCGACGCCCTGGGACTTCTGCTGGTCGCGCCGGCGCTGCTGGCCTGGGCACGCGACGGCCTGTCGCATTCACGCGAGGCCGAGGAGCCGGGCGGCGCCCTGCTGGACACGACGGCCATCGTTCTGACGGTGTTCGTCATCGCGGGCAGCCTGCTGCTGCAAAGCCTGGGTCAGCGCGAGTACGGGCACGCGGTGCTTTTCTTCTTCTTCCCCATCGTGGCGTGGACGTCCGTGCGGATGCCCGAGCGCACGACGGCGATGACCCTGTTCGTGACCGCCACCCTGCTGCTGGCAGTTCGTGCGTTCGAGGTGGGCGACGCCAGCGACAATGTGGCGCGAGCCCTCGAAGGAACCGTGCTGGTGCTGTGCGCGGTTGTCGTCGCCCTGCTGATGCAGGCGGTGGCCACCGATCGCCGGCAGGCGCTCGCGCGCGTGGCGCTGCAGGCGCGTCAGGACATGACGACCGGATTGCTGAATGACCGGGGCCTGCTGGCTGAACTCGCCGAACGGCTGGAGGCGACCGATCGGCCGGGCTACGGACTGATCGGCATCAACGTCGGCAACTTCGACACCGTCAATGACCTGTGCGGCCCGATCCAGGCGCTGCATCTCGAACAGAGTGCGGCCATGCTGCTGATGCGTCAGCCCGGCGCACTGCAGGCCGCTCGGCTGTCGTCAGGCCGGTTCGCGCTGATGGTGATGGCCGATACCGTGACCAGCGTGCGCACGCTAGCGCGCGAGATCTATGCGCAGCTCAATGGCCAGGTCTACAAGGCCGACCACGGCAGCATCCGACTGCAGGCCAGCGTGGGCGGACTGCTGATCGACCGTTCGGTGATGATCGACGGCGAGGATTGTCTGCTGTCGCTGTCCGATGCGATGGCCATCGCGGCCAGCGTGCGCGATCCGCAACTTTTCGTCGAGCCGCTGTCGCAGACGATGATCGACGCCCGCCGCTCGCACCAGGGCAAGCTCGAGCATGTGCGCGAAGCGATCCGCGAGAAGCGTCTGGAGGTGTACGCGCAGCCGATGGTCGATCCCGAGGCCCCCGAGGGCATGGTCGCCTATGAAGTGCTGACCCGCCTGCGCGATGCCCAGGGACAGCTGATCCGGCCGCCGGAGTTTCTGCCACTGGCGGTTCAGGCGCAGATGACCGTTGCGCTGGATCGCGGCGTGATCGAGATGGTGTTCGCATGGCTGTCCGAACACCGCGGCGCGCTCGAGCGGACCTGGAAATGCTCGATCAACCTGTCGGGCATGACCATGAGCGACGGCATGATCGCCGCATTCATCCGCGAGCAGCGGGCGCG
>DAONCJ010000360.1:0-4596 GCA_035401985.1 Burkholderiaceae bacterium
CGCAATTCGGTTGTCGCCCCCGTACTCGGGTTCGAGCGGATCGGCGAAGCGTTGCATGTGCCACTTGGCCGGGTTGTCCAGCACGTCGGCCACCGTCACCACCTCGCCCGAACTGGTGATCAGCTCGAAGTCGCCCAGCAGCACCCGCCGATCGGCCGCGCGAGCCAGCACGGCGCGCGCTGCGTCCAGCTCGATGCCGCGCCGCTCGGCGAGCTTGGGCGCCTGTTCCTCTACCCACGCCTCGCGCGCCTGCCCGGCTGGCACCTGCATTGCGGCACGCGCCTTCTTGCGGGCCTGGGCAGCTTCGCGCTGCACCGTGTCGTCGGCCACCACCAGGGCGGCATCGAACCAGGGCGCGGCCTCATTCCACAGGATCGGCGCGGGCGTTCGGCGCACCAGGCCAGCGGCCAAGATCGGCGGGGCTGCGAAGTCGAGCCGCGAGCGCTGCCAGACCGATGCATCGATGATGGAGCGCTCCAGCAGTTGCCCGGCCTTACCCACCTTCACCCAGCCCATCCCGGCGGCCCACAGGCGCGCGATCAGAGCCTTGCCGGTCGCCTCGATCAGCGTCGCATCTGCCAGGGGCACATACAGGCGCTGCCCTTTGAGCCCGGCCAGCTCGGTGCCGTCTGCGGTGTAGATGAAGCTCGACGAACTCGGACGCCAGAGCATCGGCGCATCGGCCAGAGCGGGCACCGCCTCGATCAGCCAATCGCGCAGCGTCTGCGCACTGGGCACCGCCATGCCGGGCGGGGCTTCGTCGTGGTCGAGCATCAGCACCCCGGGGCGTCTCTCCCATCGGAAGTACTCGTTCGACCGCGCGATCGCCTCGCCCGCGGCAATGTCGCCGTGCTTATCGGCCTGCGTGCGCACCTGCGAGGCGGCGAGCGCCTGTCCGCGGGCGTGCGGCAGCCCGTAGACGATCGCCTGCGCACTGTTCAGCCCGTCCAACACCGCCACGAACTCGCGCAGGTTGTCGGCCTGCACCCGCTCGATGCGCCCCTCGATCATGTCGGCGGCTGCGGTCTTGTCGAGTGCGCCATCGGCAGCCAGTGCGAACGACTTCGCCAGGGTGCGCGGCCGGGTGGCAGTCACCAGCGAAAACGTAAGCGGGGTACGGGCTTCGAGCACCAGGGGGCGCGCGTCTTCGATTTCAGTCAGGACAGCGCTCACTCGGCGGCCTCCAGTCGGTCTTGCAGGACACGGCAAAAGCCGCGCAGTTGGTGCGATGGCGGCACCTCCCGGCCGTAGCTGGCCAACAGCGCCAGCAGGGCTGCCATCAGCGCTTCTTGGCGCCAGGCGGGGGCGTCGATGGCCAGCGCCGGATTGCCCAGCTTGATCAGCAGCGATCGGGCCGCCACCTCGCCGACAATCTTGTCCTGCCGCGGCGATGGCGGCCTGTGGTGGGTTAGGTGGCTTGGGTGGGTCAGTTTCCGGTCGTTGGCCGGGCAGCGGGGCAAGGTTCGTGGGGTCGTGGCGTGGCGCATCAGGCATTCCCCCCGACGGGCGCGACAGCCAGCACCGCATCACGTAGCGCCTGGCGGTCGATTGCGTGCTCGGCCTCGAATTGCATGCGCAGCAGCTCGCGCAGAATCATCCCCTCGCGGTACGCCACCTGCAGCGCGCGGGCATTTGCCCCAACGTTGACGACAGCGAGAACGCCATCAGGCCAGCGAGCCAGCCGGCGGCTGCGGTCGGACGGCAGCGGCGGGGAAAGGTCCACGCAGGCCGGGATCGATTCCGCAGTGATCATGCGCACATCGCACAGGGGCTTGCCGTCATCGCCGACGGCGGCGTAGGTCTGGAACTTGGCGGCTCTCATGCGCGCACCTGCAGCGTGTAGCGCGCGACACGGTGCGACTTGCCGCAGTCGGTCGGCTCCGTCACCCAGTAGGTGAGGATCGGCACGCCCTTGCGCCTCAGCTCCAGCACCCGGCCGGCAGGGTGCAAGATGTCCAGCTCGCGCCGGGCATCGATGGTCGAGACCGGCTTGCAGCGCAGTGCATCGAGCAGGCGCGCGCGTTGCGCGGCCGCGGCGTTCGAGTGAGAATGGGCGCCTGAGATGGGCTGTTTCTTGACGGACTCCGGGGAGCCACCCCCGCGAGTCCGTTTCCTTTTGCGCGCCATGATCAGGCCACCTCGGCTTGATCGATCAGCGCGCGAAGATCAGCGACGCGCCAGGCGGTGACTCGCGGCCCGAGCTTGACCGGCTGGGGGAACCGCCCGGCCTTCACGCCTGCCCACCAGGTGGACTTGCCTACGGGGATCACGGACAGCACCTGCGGCAGCCGGGCATAGCCCTCGGGCGGCAGCGCCTTCGGGAGATGGATAGCTTCAGCCATGGATAACCTTTCAAGGTCCCCCCCGGACAACCCGGGGGCATGGCTGCATTTCATTCGACCCGCCGTGATGCTGAAACCCTGTGTCAGGTTAAGCCGGGCGGGCCGGCGTTAACCTGGCAATTCAAGCCCTTTCTTGATGGCGTCGTCGATTGCCGTCCGCGAGAGAGTCACCCCGAAGGCACTACAGAGGCGGCGAATATCAGCCACGCACGGATCGCCGAAAGCCATCAGAAACCGTCGCGCGAGGTCTACGGCCAGCGCGCGATCCGCCGCCGTGTCGTTGTTCGGTCCGACCCTACCAGCACCATCTGCGCACTCGCGCAACTCGACCGACACGTCGTCCAGCAGTTCCTTGAACGAGCGAGATTCACCGCGCCCGGCCAGATCGAGCGAGTGACGAAAGAGTCCTTCTGCCGTCTCGCTGCCGGTCGAGAACGCGCCTGACAGAACCCGGCGCAGTTGGTCGGCAAGTACAGCCGCGTCGAGCATTTCCTCTCGGGTGAGACGCATCTTCAGCGCGGCACCTTCGGCGGTTCGAAAGTCGGTTGATCCATACCGCGTGACTGCCCATTGAACCAGCGCACTCGACACGATCCGCAGAAACTCTAGCCCGCTCGCGGTCGTGTCGCCTTCGCCCGATGTGATCGACTTTTCAGCATCGGCGAACTTCGGTCGGCTGGCGAGCCATTGATAGCAGGCGTGGGCCTTGCACACCGCCAGGTGCGCAGCCATCTCCCGGTGTACGAAGCCCGCACGCCTCCCGTGCCGCTCGGCGCGGCGATTCTTAATGGCATCTGCTGCGTTGTCGCCCGCAACCCAACCCAACAGCCCGGTGGGCGCCGGTGCGGGGTGCTCGCGTTCGAAACGTGCCGCCAGCACAGCCGTCGACGCGGCGGCATCGGACAGCAGATCGCGAAACTCATGCCATTCGCCGATGTCGCGCCGAACTTCGTCCGCAGCATCGGCAGCCGCGCTGCGGTCAGGTTTGCCGGCCACGCACACCCCCTTCAGGGCACCTTGAGAGGGCGCCGCGCCGGCCGCCGATCATCCGCGGCTCCCTGCTTCGGCTTCAGCGAGCACCGCGGCCATGTCGTCGCGCACGCAAAGGCCCATCGTGATTCGATTGCGCGCATCGGTCAGCGCATCGCGGAACGCGTCCAGAAGGTCGATGTACGCGCCGATGTCGCGCTCGGCCCCGGCCATGGCAACAGCCAGGCTGCGATCCGCCCCAACTTGCTCGAACACCTTGGCGCAGGGCTCGGTGAGAACCGCCAGCCCGATCCGCCGGGCAATGCCCCACCCTTCGTCCTGAAAGGCTTCCTCCAGCTCGCGCATCTGCGCCTTCGTGATGGCGGCGGGCTGGGCCTTCATCTGGTCGTAGATCCGCCGGGCGTCGGTCTCGCTGGTACTCTCGATTTCAGCCATGGTTCACCTCTCGGTAGGTGGGTTGTGGTCAGGGGCCGCCCGGTGTTCCACCACCTCGCGGCCCCGCATTGCCGCAGTGCCGCTGCGGCGCCGGTTGCCTTGGTCGTCAGGCCGTCTTGGGGCGCAGCTCGATCACCTCGGCGCCGGCCTTCTGCTTGTCCAGCCAATCGGCCCACGCCTGCATCATCTTGGCGCGCTCGGGCAGATGCGCCGTCCGGTTGTAGGCCCGGCCGTTCGGGTCTTTGACAGCGTGCGCGAGCTGGTGCTCGATCAGGTCGGGGCGCATGCCCATCACCTCATCGAGGATCGTGCGGGCCATCGCCCGAAAGCCATGCCCGCTCATCTCGTCCTTGCCAATTTCCAGGCTGCGCAGTGCTGCCAGCACGGCGTTCTCGCTCATCGGCCGTTCGTGGCTGCGCGCCCCGGGGAACACGTAGCGCCCATGCCCGGTCAGCGCCTGTAGCTCGCGCAGGATCGCCACCGCCTGAGTCGAGAGCGGGACGATATGCGCGGTGTCGGTCTTGGTCACGGTGAACCGCCATTCGGCGGCGTCAAGGTCGATGTCGGCCCACTCGGCGCGGCGCAGCTCGCCTGGGCGCACAAATACCAGCGGCGCTAACTGCAGGGCGCAGGACACGGTGAGCGTGCCCTGATGGCCGCCCAGCTTGCGCAGCAGGGCGCCGATTGCCTTCGGGTCGGTCACGGCAGCGAAGTGCGTCGCCTTGACCGGCGGCAGGGCACCGCGAAGGTCGCTCGACGGGTCGCGCTCGGCCCGGCCGGTGGCGATCGCGTAGCGCATCACCTGCCCGCAGTTCTGCAGCGCCCGGTG
>DAONCJ010000361.1:0-4583 GCA_035401985.1 Burkholderiaceae bacterium
GGGCCAGTTCGCCACCCACGGCGGCCTGTCCCGTTCGCTGTTCAAGGCGGGCAACGCCATGATCGGCCACTGGCGCGGCGGCATGGCCATGGCGGCCGTGACGGCATGTGCAGGCTTTGGCGCGATCTGCGGGTCCTCGCTGGCGACTGCCGCCACCATGGGGCAGGTGGCCTTGCCCGAGCTGCGCCGGCATGGCTACTCGGCCCGCCTTGCGACCGCCTCGATCGCTGCCGGAGGCACGCTGGGCATCCTGATCCCACCCTCGGTGCCTCTGGTGATCTACGCCATCATCACCGAGCAGAACATCGCCAAGCTGTTCGTGGCGGCCTTCATCCCCGGCATCATCGCGGCGATCGGCTACATGGTGGCTATCGCGGTGATGGCCCGGCTGGATCCCGAGCATGCCCCGGCTGGTGCGAAGCTGGCCTGGTGGGCCCGTCTCAAGGCCTTGTCCGAAACCTGGCCGGTGCTGCTGATCTTCGTCGTCGTGATCGGCGGCATCTATGGCGGCTTCTTCACGCCGACCGAGGCGGCGTCCATCGGCACCATTGCGACCGGCTTCGTGGCACTGACCTCCGGCGGCCTCAAAGGACGTGGATTCCTCGAATGCATCTATGGCGCGGCGCAGGCCACGGCGATGATCTTCCTGATCCTGCTGGGCGCCGACGTGCTCAACGTCTTCCTGGCGTTGACGCAGATGCCGGCCGAGCTCGCCAAGTGGGTGATCGGGCTGCAGCTCTCGCCGCTGCTGGTGCTGGTCGTGATCCTGCTGATCTACCTGGTGCTGGGCTGCATCATGGACAGCCTGTCCATGATTCTGCTGACGATCCCGATCTTCTTTCCCATCATCATGGGCATCGACCTGTGGGGGCTGAACGCGGAGGGCAAGGCGATCTGGTTCGGCATCCTGGCCTTGATGGTGGTCGAGATAGGGCTGATCACGCCGCCGGTGGGCATGAACGTCTACATCATCAGTTCCATGGCCAAGGATGTTCCGATGCGGGAGACCTTCATCGGCATCATCCCGTTCCTGATCTCCGACCTGTTCCGCATCACCTTGCTGCTGTTCGTGCCGGGAGTGGCGCTGTACGCGCTGCAGGTGCTGAAGTAGCGGTTGCACCGTTGTACCGGGGTTCACCGCGTGTGCACCGGCCCGGCTCCGGGCATCGGGCCGTACGCCGGCCCGATGGGCGTTGCTCAGATGCCCAGCAGCTTCTTGGCGTCGCCCAGGGCCTTCATCGATTCCGTGTGCTTGCCTTCCTTGTGGAGCTTTTCGCCGTCGGCGCGCAGGCTTTTGACCTTGCCCATGTCGGCCGCCGCAAGCGTCGGTCCGCTTGCAAGTTTGGCGTCGATGGCCTTCATCTCGTTGGGGCAGTTGTGCGCTTGGGCGGAGAAGGCCATGACGGCCAGGCAAAGGAGCAGGACGATTTTTTTCATGGCGTATCCATGGGTTGCGCCAGAACATGCTGGCCGAAAAATTCTAGGCCTTCCCCGCGGATGCGCAATGGCGGCGCTCGCAAGCCCCTGCGGGCATCAGGTCAACCCGGGGCGCCTTGCGCTGTCCAGGGTCCGATCGGTCGCATCCGCCGGATGATGAGGATGGCCGCTCCCAGCACCAGTACCCCGGTCTGCAGCACCGGTGCGGGGTAGATGATGCCGATGGTGCATGCGACCAGCAGCAGCCGCAGCAACGGGTGGATGGTGCGCTTGCCCAGGTAGCCGTGCAAGGCCATCGAGCAGAACGTCACCATGCCCGCCGCAAAGACCAGCGCCATCAGGATTTCGGTCAGCGTGCCCTGCATGTTGAGTGCGGGGTTGAACATGAAGAAGAATGGCAACACGAAACCGCCGGCGGCCAGCTTGACCGCGTGGCGGCCCACCGCCATCGGGTTGGCACCGGCGATGGCGCCGGCTGCGAAATTGGCCACCGCCACCGGTGGCGTGATGGCCGACAGGCAGGCGAAATAGATCATGAAAAGATGGACCTGCATCACCGGAAGGTTGAAGTGCTGGCGCAGCACCGGCGCCAGCAGGGCCGCAGCGGTCAGGTAGACCGCCGGCGTGGGCATGCCCATGCCCAGCAGGATCAGCATCACGGCCGACAGCAGCAGGGTCGAGACCAGGTAGCCTCCGGAGATGGCGTTGATCAGCAGCGTGAACTTGCCCGCCAGCGCGCTGATCTCGACCGCGCCGATGATGATGCCGGCTGCGGCCACCGCGCCGACCAGTGGCACGATCTGGAAGATGGTCGTGGTGCAGCACTCGACGAAGCGCCGTGGACCGATAGCGCTGCTGGGTGAGAACCAGCTCAGCACGATGATCGCGGCGGTCGAGCCGGTGGCGACATAGACCGGCGTATAGCCCATGATCAGCAGGCTGATCAGCGCCACCAGCGGCAGCAGGTGGCGCCAGCCCTTGACCAGGGTCGGGATCAGGCCGGCGATCTGGTCCTCCGGCAGACGTCCCTCGTCGTTGCGTACCGATTCGTTGTGCACCAGGATGTAGATCGAGGTGTAGTAAAGCAGGGCCGGCAGCAGCGAGGCCCACGCGATCGCGGCATAGGTGATGCCGGTCAGGTCCGACATGATGAAGGCGACCGCGCCCATCACCGGCGGCAGCATCGCCCCGCCGCTCGATGCCGTGGCCTCGATCGCCGCAGCGCGCGCCGGCGATATGCCCATGCGCTTCATGATCGGAATCGTCAGCGGGCCGGTCGTCGCCACGTCGGCGGTCGGGCTGCCGGAGACCGATCCATAAAGGCCGCTGGCGGTCACGCAGGCCTTGGCCGCGCCACCGCTCATGCGGCCGGTGATGGCGCTGGACAAGCCGAAGAACAGGTCGCCACCGCCGGTCTTCTCGAAGAAATTGCCGAACAGCACGAACAGGAAGGCATAGGTCGCCGCCACCTCCAGTGGCGAGCCGAAGATGCCGTTCTCGGTGATCGTCATCATCTCGATGAAATACGGCCAGCTGAAGTTCTCGTGCATCAGCGGGCCCGGCATGCGGTCGCCGAACACCGTGAAGGCCAGCAGCAGCAGCACCAGCGAGGTCAGCCCCCAGCCGGTGCAGCGCCGGCACAGCTCCACGGTCAGCAGCACCAGCGTGATGCCGACCGCGGTATCCCATGCCGTCGGCGTTGAAAAGCCGCGGCTCCAGTTCAGGAATTTGTCGTCGAGCACCACGTAGTACACGGCAACGGCAAACGACAGCACGGCTGGAACGATGTCGGTCCAGGCCAGGCGCTTGCGATCGGCGTGCGCCGTGGTGGTGAGGAAGGCGATCGGAAAGGTGATGCCGATGAAGACCGAGATGTCGCGGTGGAAGTTGGCGGTGTAGCCGCGCGACCAGGCCGCGAAGTGGTCGAGCCAGACCAGGTCGAGTCCAACCGACTGCAGGCTGCCGTAGAGCCACAGCACGGCGTTGCCGAACAGCGTCGACAAGGCGCCGATCCACAGCACATACAGGGTGGCGGCCACGGAGCCGGCGGCGATCAGCGGCGGCCAGCCGCCACCGGGCTTGTGTCGGCTTCCGCCTCCGAGCAGGCGCGTGAAGACACGCGCCCTGCCTGGCGCGGGCGATGCGTCGGACATCAACGTGCGTGTGTCAAGGCCGCGGGATGCTTACTTGACCAATCCCTTTTCCTTGTAATAGCGCAGGGCGCCGGGATGGAACGGAAGGTTGGCCGGGTTGTCGGCCATGCTGGCGGACTTGAAGGTGGCCAGCGAACCACCGACCTTCTGCACCCGGTCCTCGTTCTCGGCTATGGCCTTGACATACTTGTACACGGTCTCGTCGGAGGTCTGTGAACTCGCCAGCAGCGCGACCCATTGGCGTATCGTGGGGTAGTCCTTTTCCATGAACGGATAGGTGCCCTTGGGAATCATGCCGACCGCGAAGTTGAAGGCGTCGGCTGCCTGCTTCATCTTGGCCGGATCGTCGTCGATCCACAGCAACTCGCGTTTGCTCGCCACGTCCTTGACCAGCGCGTCACCGAGGTTGCGCACGTTCATGAAGACGTCGGCCTTGTCGTCCAGGATGGCGTTGAGCCCGGTGGTGCTGTTGCCCAGCACGAAGCTGCCGCCCCACTTCTCGATGTCGTCGATCGTGAAGCCATGCGCCTTCATCATCTCGTAGGGGCCACCGATCGTGGTCTGAGGGTTGTCCGGGCGGTTGATCGCCAGCCGCATGCGCGGCTTCTTGGCAGCGATGTCGGCCCAGCTGCGGATGCCGTTGGCATCGGCCCAGGACTTGGTCATGAACACGTGGATGTACTGCACATCGAACAGCTTCATCGCCAGCGAGAACTTGCCCTTGAGCGATGTCTTGTAGGGGAATGCACCCTCATTGGCCAGCCGCACCTCGGTGCCGGTGGCCGTGGCCGTGAAGTCGGCTTGCCCTTCGGCGATGGCGAGCACGCCGCCGCCGGGGGAGTTGGGCTTGAACGAGATCGCCGAGCCCGGGTAGGTGTCACGGACCACCGCGTCCAGGCCTTCGACCATGGTGCGCGGATAACCCGAAGGCGTGGCGCCCGTTACCGTCGCGGTGATGGGCTTCTTGTCGTTGAAATCGGCCCATGCGGGAAG
>DAONCJ010000362.1:0-4578 GCA_035401985.1 Burkholderiaceae bacterium
TGCCGTAGGAGAGCTTGCCGGGGTTGGCCCGCGCCCAGGCCCACATGTCCTTGGCCGTCTTGTGGGGCGAATCGGCGCGCACCAGCAGCACGATCGGGGTCGAGGCCACCTGGGCCACCGGAATCGTCTGCTTCTCCAGATCGAACAGCTTGAGCGTCGCATTGACCGACGCGTAGCCGTTGTAGATATAGAGCATCGTGTGTCCGTCGGCCGGCGCCGCCTGCAGCGCCTGCATCGAGATCAGGAACTGACCGCCCGGCTTGTTCTCGACCACCACCGGCTGCTTCAAGGACTTCTCGAGCACCGCGGCACCCGTACGCGCGATGATGTCCGCGGACCCGCCGGGGGGAAGACCCACGATCAGCTTCAGCGGACCTTTCGGGAATTCGGACTGGGCTCGCACGGGGAGAGCCAGCGCGGCGGCGACTGCGCCGGCGGATTTTGCGAACGAACGGCGGGTGATCAGTTTCGACTGGGTCATCGTGTGCGGTCCCTTGGGATTGATGGGCGCCGCATTCTCGCAGCAATTCGCATCAAGCCGCATGCCCGCGCTTGTCCGGAAACGTGCGAAACGCTCGAAACAGCCGCTTCGCGGCCCTGCCCCTCGGGTAATCCCGACTCCGCCGGCCTTCAGCCGCCCGCCGCCCCCCGATACCCGTGAAGCAGCAGCCGAAACAACTCGCGAGCACGCGCGTTCATGGCGGCTTCATCATCTGCCAGCGCGGACTGGATGATCAGTCCCTGGATGGCGCCGATGAAGAGGACCGGAGAAAGGCCGCTACCGCCCAGGCAGCCGGTGCATCCCGCGTGATCCACGCCGTCAATCAGTACGACCGCTACTTCAACCATCCAGGTTGGAAGCCGCTGGGCTGACGGAGCGCTGGTGTTCAGGGCAGCAGCGCTTCGCCCTCGATCTCGACTTTCGCATTGGGATCGAGCAGGCCTGACACCTGAACCAGCGTCATCGCCGGAAAGTGCTTGCCCAGGGTGCTGGCCCATCCGGCGCCCACTGCCGGCCCGCTCTGGTTGAACTCGGCGATGCTGGTGACGTAGACGCGCAGCGCGATCAGATGCTGCGGCTCGGCGCCGGCGGCCCGCAGCACGGCGACGACATTGGCCATTGCCCGGCCCCACTGCGTGCCGAAATCTGCCGTGGGCTCGATCGACGGCTGACCCTGCACGATGCCGATCTGCCCGGCGATCCGGATCTGCCGCGCGCCGCGCGCCACGATGCCGTGCGAAAAACCGCGGGCGCGGGGCCAGCCCTCGGGCAGCACAGACCGATACTCGATGTCGCTCATGGTGTTCTCCTGTCGTGTTGGAAGTGATGCAGCCGGACGCGGCCAAAGCAGGCTTCGCCGGTGACCGCGACAGTATCGAGGACAACGAGCCGCTGCGTCGACCGTGCCGATCGCTGCCGCCGATGCGGGCGCGGTCTCAACGCGAATTGCCCGGCTGGCGAAGTACCGCGACCGTGCTTGAACCCGCCTGAGCCATCGACCGGATCTGATCTGCGACCCAGGCCCATTGCGGATCGATGTCCTCAAGCGCCGCGACGGCCTGATCGTAGCGTCCAAGCTCGCGAAGCGCTTCGCCCTTCAGCAGCTGATCCGAGCCTCGATCGTCCGCCAGCAGGCCGATCAGGCGCTCGAGATTTGAATCAAAGCCCGCGCGCTTGGGCGCAGGTCCCTGGCGCGGCGGGCATCGCACGTCGTCGTTGCAGGTGCGCCAGATCGCGAGGCACAGGAAGCGCAACCGATCGAGGTTGGAAGTGTGGGCGACCAGGCTTGCCAGCGCACGCAATCCGGCGTCCCCGACGTGCGGCGCTGTCTGGAACTCCGCGGGCAGCGGTTCGCCGGAACTGCTGCGGCCGGTTGCGAACGTCCAGTGCTCGCCGAGATCCTCGGCGTCGTCGATGAAGAACGCCTTCCGACAGGCTGGGCAGCGGGTGACGGTGATGGGCTCGGGAAGCATGGGCGCATCGAGAAGGCCGTCGCTCCACAAGGTGGCTCCCATGGTGTTGCCGGAACCGAGCGTCCAGCGCCGCAGCACCGTCTTGCAGTGAGGGCAGGAAAAGAAGTGGTCGGGCCCGGGAGTGGTCATCGTGGTCGTCCGTTATGGAAGGCGACCATCGTGCGCCGGGCCGGGCTCAGGGCGTGAGCCCGGAGGGTCGCCTATTCCGCCTTCAGCCCCAACCGCTTGATCAGTGGCACCCAGCGCTCGGTCTCGCTGCGGATCAGGTTGCCGAACACCTCCGGCGGGCCACCGACCACCGGCACATGCATGCGCTCGAAGGCGGCCTTCACCTCGGGCAGGCGCGCCACCTGGTTGAACACGGTATTGAGCTTGCGCACGATGTCATCGGGCGTGGAGGCCGGCACGAGCAGGCCCGAATAGGCCACCGCCTCGGCGGCCGGAAAACCCAGTTCGCGCAAGGTGGGCGTCGCCGCGAAGCCGGGCAGGCGCGTGGGGTTGGTGACCGCGATCGGTCGCAGGTGACCGCCCTGCACCGCCGCCGTGGTGGTGCCCACGGGATCGAAGATCACCGCCACCTGGCCGGCGATCACATCCTGGATCGCCGGCGCGCTGCCCCGATAGGCCACATGCACGAACTTCGTGCCGTACTCGACATTGAACATCAGGCCGGCCAGGTGCCCGACTGTGCCGATGCCGGGCGTGGCGTAAGGCATGTCGCGCTGGCGCGCCACCGCCAACAACTCGGCCAGGCTCTTGTAGGGCTGCTTGCTCCCCACCGACATCACGAAACCCTGGCCCGAGACCTGCATCACCGGGCGCAGATCCTTGAGCGCATCGTAAGGCAGCCTGGGCATCAGCCCCGGGTTGGTGGAAAGCGGCAGGCTGCCCATCAGCAAGGTGTAGCCATCGCCCTTGGCCTTGGCGACCGCATCGGTGCCGATCACCGAGCCGGCGCCCGGTTTGTTGTCGACGACGATCGACTGGCCCAGCATCTCGGCCGCCGCCTTGCCCAGGATTCGGGCATAGCTGTCGGCCACGCCCCCGGAGGCCGAAGGCACGACGATGTGCAAGGGGCGGTTCGGAAAATCGGCCGGCTGGGCGGTGCCTGCGCGGGGCAGGAGCAGCGGGCTCAGGCCCAGCATCAAGATCTGCCTGCGCAAGGGAGCGCGCTGTGTTCCAAGGTCAGACACCCCGGAGCTCGAGGCGAGCGAAACATCTTGCGGAATAGCACTGCAACGGCACAGGTCCTCAGTCATCCATCACTCCTTGAGATCGAATGGTGTCGATCATCGTCCTGTTGATGGCCAGGTATCCCGCTGCCGTGATTCTAGATTTCAAAAAGCCCTCGGATGGCCGCCGCCATCGGGTCGCGAACCTGCACGCCGGGAGGCAACACCCCCTACCGCGGTGATCGACGTAGGGATGTAGCCGCGGCAGGGCAGATGCCTGACCGGCACTCCCGCCTTCGCCAGCGCGGCCGCATAGGCGTCGCCCTGGTCGCGCAGCGGGTCGAACTCGACGGTGACCACCATCGCCGGCGGCAGGCCGGCAAGGCTCGCGGCGCGCAGCGGTGAGGCCTTCGGATCCAGCCGCTCGGTCTTGTCGGCATAGGAATCCCAGAACCAATCCATCAGCGGCCGGGTCTGGATGCAGCCTTCGCTGTTCGCATCGTAGGTGCCGCCGCTGGGACCACCGTCGGTCACCGGCGTGAGCAACAGCTGGCCCGACAGTGCCGGGCTGCCATGGTCGCGGGCGAGCTGGCTGACGACGGCCGCGAGGTTGGCAGCGGCGCTCGAGCCGGCAACCGCCAGGCGGCCCGGAACACCGCCGAGTCGAGCGGCATGGTCGGCGACCCATTTCAGCGGTGCAAAGGCGTCATCGGCGGGTTGTGTGCCCTGCACCGGCGGCTCGGACTCTTGCGCCACTACCTGGGCGCGCAGCTTGACGTTGGGTGCAAGTACGTGGCCGCGGCACCCATGCTGCCAGCTGCCGCATGAGCTCCAGCGCCTGGCGGTCGTCGGCCGTGCAGCGCACCACAGCGTACAGGCTGAAGCCGTTGCCGTCGGCACTCCGCGGGTCGATGCTCACCACGACGCCCATGCTTGACGACAGCACGCATCGCCTGACGACGGCAGGACCGGCGTCGTCGGGCAGGTGGGCCCGCGGCAGGCCTCAGTGCGACAGCAGGGCGCAGCGCTCCGACTTCAGCAACAGTTCGCGCGTCACCCCGCCCAGCACCCATTCGCGAAGCCGATTGTGGCCGTAGGCGCCCGCCACGATCAGATCCGCGCCCCATTGCGTTGCGATCGCCGACAGGACGGCGCCGTGATCGTCACCACCGGCCGACGCGTTTGCCGTCGCCTGGACGCCATGCCGGCCCAGCCACGCGACGATATCGCCGACCCGCTCGCGCGCCATGGTCAGTTCCGGCTGATCGGCCACCTCAACCACCTGGACCTCACGGGCCAGGCGCAGCAGCGGCAGCCCGTCGACGACTGCTCGGCGCGCCTCACGGGTATCCTTCCAGGCCACCAACGCGCGATCGAGTTTCGGCACGGCCATGGCGGGCGGAACCAGCAGCAGCGGGCGCCCCAGGCGCAT
>DAONCJ010000363.1:0-4571 GCA_035401985.1 Burkholderiaceae bacterium
CCTGGCCCGCCGCCAGACGCCCCCCGTTCAAGGACAGATCGTGGTGCCGGCGGAGTCGGCGATCACCGACCTGCCCCAGCTGGCCGATCAGGAGGTCGCCTTTCCCGGTCCGGAAGCCCTCGTCGCCTACAAGTTTCCTTATGCGCAGCTGCTCTCGCGCAACATTCCCGTCAAGGTGGTCTTCGGCGGCAATCAGGACGGCGCGCTGGCCCAGATGTTCAGCGGCAAGGTGAAGGCCGCCGGCGGCAATTCGCAGCTGATCGAGGGCTACGCGAAACGCGAAGGCCGCAAGGTCCGGGTGCTGTGGAGTTCCGAAGCGGTTCACGATCTGGCGCTCATGTCGGCCAGCAAGGTGCCCGACAAGGACGCCCGCGCCGTGGCTGCTGCCTTCGTCGAGATGGCCCGCGATTCCAAGGGGCGCGACGTGCTGGAGCAAGCCTCGCGCACAGTGGGGCTGCCCACTGCAGCAGGCTTCATCGCGTCCAACGGCAGCGAATACGGCCCCTATCGCAAGTTCTACCAGACGGCGCCGGCACAACTGCGCTGATCCCGGCCCCCGAAGAACTTCCGGCAGATCACCCCCGCCCGATGCCCCGCTTCCTGCCCCAGTCGCTCGTCGCGCGCGTCTACGCGCTGTACACCGTCACGATGCTCGCCTTCGTGGGCGTCGGACTGGCGATGTTCTATGCGGTTCAGTTCCGTCAGCACATCGACGACGCGCAGCAGGCCGGGGACATGCTGCTCGAGGTCGTGTCGCAGGCGATTTCCGACAGCGCGGTGATCGGCGACTACGACACCATCCAGCGCACGCTGGCCAAGGGCTTCACGCGCACGCTGTTCACCTCGGCCTCGTTCATCGATCTGAAGGGCGGCGCGGTCAAGGTTCAGGACACCCCGGCCGCCGCCTCCAGTCCCCCCGCATGGCTGGTCGCGCGCGTGCGGGCCCGCCTGTACGACGTCAACCGGGTCATCACGGTCGGCGGCAAGGACTACGGCGTGCTGCGCCTGACTTTCGCCTCCGAGCTGATCGCAGCCAGCCTGTGGCAGCTGCTGTGGACCTCGATGGCGCTGGCGTTTGTCAGTCTCGCCGGAGGGCTGCTGCTGATCGCCGTGCCCCTGCGCCGCTGGCTGGGCACACTGCAGCGCGTGCGCAGCTTCGACAGCGGCCTTGCCTCCGGTGAAGTCGATCCGAGCATGGTCCTGGCCGACGATGCGCCGCTCGAATTCCGCCAGACCATGGAGGTGCTGAGCCGTACCGCCAACAGCCTGCAGGCGCAGCGCGAGCGGGCAGCCGTGACCCTGGCGGCGATCGGCGACGGAGTGCTGACCACCGATGCCTCGGGGATCGTGATCTTCGCCAATCCGGCGGCCAGCCGGATCTTCGGTCGCTCGATCGAACAGATGCTCGGGCAGTCTCTTGGCAGGCTGCTCGATCTGCCGCAGGACACCACCAGCGCGCGGCTGTCTCCCTGGCACAGCCGGACCACTCAGATTGCCAGCCGCCCCGGATCCGCGCTGCACGTCGATACTTCGCTGACCGCCATTCCCGACCGGGACGGCCAGCCGCTGGGCTTCGTGCTGGCCTGCCGGGATGTCACGGAGGCGCATGAGCTTCACGCACGCCTGCGCACCGAACTGGGCACCCGCGAACAGGCGCTGCTGACCATGCGCAGTGCGCTGGCTGGTCTGCTGCCTGATGCCGCATCGAGCCGCTCGATCGACTCCGACGACATTCAGGCCGTGTCTGGCGCCGTGGCCCTGCTGGTCCGGGAGCGCGAACAGAGCCGCCGAGCGCTGGACAATCAGAAGTTCGCGCTCGACCAGCATGCGATCGTCAGCGTCACCGATCGCAGCGGGCGTCTGACGTACGCCAACGACCGGTTCTGCGAAGTGAGCGGCTATAGCCGGGAGGAACTGCTGGGCCACACCCATGAACTGGTGCGCAGCGGCCAACATGACGTCATGCCGGACAGCGGCATCCGCAAGGCCGTGGCCGCCGGTCAGGTGTGGAAGGGCGAGGTGTGCAACCGGACCAAGGACGGCCGCCTTGTGTGGTTCAACACCACCATCGTCCCGTTGACCAACGGCGTGGGGCCGGCCGACGAAGTGATCACCATTTCCACCGACATCACCGAACGTAAGGCCGCCGAGATCGAACTTCGCCATGCCAAGGAGGCCGCCGAAGCGGCCAACCGCGCGAAGAGCGAATTCCTGGCCAACATGAGCCACGAAATCCGCACGCCGATGAACGGCATCATCGGCATGACGGACCTCGCGCTCGACACCGAGCTGAATGCGGAGCAGCGCGAGTACATCGCGATCGTCAAGAGCTCGGCCGATTCACTGTTGAACGTGATCAACGACATCCTGGATTTCTCGCGCATCGAGGCCGGTCAGCTGCTGATCGAGTCCGTCCCCTTCGATTTGCCCACGATGGTCGACGAAACGGTGCGCAACCTCTCGCATCTGGCCGCACGCAAGCACCTGCCTCTGACGGTGCAGATCGACCCGGACATGCCGGCGCTCGTCACCGGCGATCCGGCAAGGCTGCGCCAGGTCTTGCTGAACCTGATCGGCAATGCGATCAAGTTCACCGAACGCGGGGACATCACCGTGATGGCGTCGGCCAGTGTCGTGTCGGCCGAGCGCATCGTCGCGCGCTTCGCCGTCCGGGACACCGGGGTCGGCATCGCCCCCGACAAGACAACGCACATCTTCGGCGCCTTCGCGCAGGAAGACGCGTCGATCACCCGCAAGTACGGCGGCACCGGGCTGGGCCTGTCGATCTGCAAGCGGCTGGTGGAACTGATGGGGGGAGTCATCGACGTGGTCAGCGAACCGGGCAAGGGCAGCACTTTCGAGTTCACCGCGACGCTGGGCCTGCCGCAGCCGGACGGTGATCCGGTGGCGCCGGATTCAGCCAGTCAGCCGGCCATCAGCGAGTCGGCCGGTCTTCGCGTTCTGCTGGCCGAGGACAACCCGGTCAACCAGAAGCTGGCGCAGACGCTGCTCGCGCGGCTGGGCTATTCGGTGACCGTGGCGGGCAACGGGTCCATGGCGCTGGACACATTCACCTCGGCCACTTTCGACGCCGTGCTGATGGACATGCAGATGCCGGTGATGGACGGCCTGGAGGCGACGCGCCGGATCCGGCAATGGGAGCAGCGTTACGCCGACCGGCGAACCCCGATCATCGCGATGACCGCCAACGCGATGGAACGCGACCGCGAAGCCTGTCTGCAGGCCGGCATGGACGACCACCTCTCCAAGCCCATCAACCGGGCCGCACTGGCGGCCACGATGGCGCGCGTCACGGGGCTGCCCGTGGTGTCCGCTGAGCCGACCGTGTCTCAGGGCTGATCGGAACGCCACCCCGAACACCCGCCGCAGCCCTCTGAAGGAGCTGACGACGGGGCACGGCGCCTTCAGGCGGGCTGGGGAAGGTCGCGAATACCGGCACTGGCCGGGAAATGCGCCCAGTCGTGGGTCGCCGGCTTGTAGTAGCGGCGCTCCGTCAACTGCTCCAGCGCCAGCCCGTACATGTGGAAGTTCAGGACCGGCTTCTCGGGCACCATGTGAATCGAGTGCAGGTCGTCAGGCATGAACGCGATGCCGGTGCCCCTGGTCACCATGAAGGTCTCGCGTTCCTTCACGCCGCCCTTGCCGTCATGGTCGTAAAGCCGATTCAGCTCTTCGCCCTGCAGGCCCACGATCACGGCCCACGTGGTGTGGTTGTGCGCCGGTGTGTCGGTTCCGCCGCGCGACACCTGCGCGTAGAGCGCATAGCGGTGATCCGGGTCTTCGGACAGCCGGTACAGCGCATTGTTGCGCTCGGCACCGGGTGCAGGCAGCGGAAAGTCGGACAACGGAAACAGATCCTGACGGGCGGCCAGTTCGAGCAGCGTCTGCTTGATCCGCTCGAGCGAGGCCGGGGTCATCCCCTGTTCTGCCTCGATCGCGCGGATGCGTGCCACGGTGCTTTGAATCGCCTGTGTGCGCTGTTCCTGACGGGCGGTCGCATTCATCGGTTTCTCCAATGGTTGGACGAAGCTCAGGCCGGACCGACGAAATCGCGCTTGCCGATTTCCACGCCGTCCTTGCGCAGCAGATCGTACGCCGTGGTGACGTGAAAGAAGAAGTTTGGCAGCAGCATTCTGGTCAGGTATTCCAGACCCGTCAGCTGCACCGTCTCGCCGCGCATCTGCAACTGGACGATCCGGGTGTCGCCTCCCTCGAAGCGTGCCGGCGCGAAGGTGCCGACGAACTCGATGGTGCGGGCGATCCGGGCCTTCAGATCCGCCATCGACGTCTCGGTGTCGTCCCACTTCGGCGGCTCCTCGCCACACAGCCGCGCCACGCCGCCCTTGGCGAAATCGCAGGCCACCTGCACCTGACGCGACATCGGCAGCATGTCAGGCGACAGCCGGCTGGCCATCAGCACGGCGGGATCGATCTTGCGCTGCGCGGCATGAGCGATCGCCTTGTCCAGGATCGCGTCCAGATTGGTCAGCATGCGCGTGAAAATCGGGGCTGACAGGGTGTACATCGAAGCTTGCATCCGGGTTCTCCAT
>DAONCJ010000364.1:0-4550 GCA_035401985.1 Burkholderiaceae bacterium
CCGCGTTCGGCGCCCACCTGGTCGACATCGGCCGGCTGGCCGCCACGCACGTCGGCTTCCTGGGCCTGACGCTGGCCGCCCTGGCCTCGCTCGTCCGCTCGCCGGGCTCGCTGCGCGGGCGCGAACTGCTGGCCCAGCTTGGCCAGACCTGCGTCACGGCCATCCCGGTGGTGTCGCTGGTGATGTTCCTGATCGGCGTGGTCGTGGCCTATCTGCTCGGGCTGCAGGCGGCGCAGTACGGCGCCAACATCTTCGTCGTCGACGGCGTCGGCCTCGGGATGGTGCGCGAGTTCTCGCCGCTGCTGGTCGCCACCGTCATTGCCGGCAGGTCCGGCGCGGCATTCACCGCCCAGCTCGGCACGATGAAGCTGACCGAGGAGATCGACGCCATCCGCACGCTCGGCCTGTCGCCGGAACAGGTGCTGCTGGTGCCGCGGGTGATCGCGCTGGTGATCGCGCTGCCGATCCTGGTGTTCGTGGGCAGCGTGACGGGCCTGGCGGGCGCGGCCGTGGTCTGCAGCGTGATGCTCGACATCACGCCGGCCACCTTCATCGAGCGGCTGCACGACTCGCTGCCGGCCCAGCACTACCTGATCGGGCTGGCCAAGGCGCCGGTGTTCGCGCTGCTGATCGCCGTGATCGGCTGCTCGATGGGCCTGACGGTCAGCCGCGACACCCGGGCGATCGGCATCCACACCACTTCCACCGTGGTGCAGAGCATCGTCGTCGTGATCCTGCTCGACGCGTTCTTCGCGGTGCTGTTCCAGGAGCTGGACTGGTGAGCCCGTCCCGCGTGCCGGCCGACGCCGAGCCGGTGATCGAGATCGACTCGGTCGTCACCCGGTTCGGCTCGCAGGTTGTGCACAACGGCGTGAGTCTGACGATCCGGCGCGGCGAGCTGGTCGCGCTGATCGGGGGCAGCGGCACCGGCAAGTCGGTGCTGCTGCGCGAGGTGATCGGACTGCACCGCCCCACCGAGGGGCGGGTCCGGCTGCTGGGCACCGACGTCTGGGCGAGTGACCACGCGGCCCTCACGGCGATGCGCCGGCGCTTCGGTATGATGTTCCAGGATGGCGCGCTGTTCTCGTCGCTCGATGTCGCCGCCAATGTCGCCACGCCGCTGCGCGAGCATGCCGATGTGCCGGCCGACCTGCTGGGTCCGCTGGTCGATCTGCGGCTCTCGCTGGCCGGACTGCCGGCCGAGGTCGGCGCCAAGATGCCCAGCGAACTGTCGGGCGGCATGCGCAAGCGCGCTGCCATTGCACGAGCGCTGGCACTGGAACCCGAGGTGCTGTTCCTCGACGAACCGACTTCTGGCCTGGATCCGATCACCGCACGCGCATTCGACAAGCTCCTGCAGTTCCTCTGCCACGACCTGGGAATCACCGTCTTGATCGTCACCCATGACCTCGACACCCTGCTCTCGATCGCCGAACGCATCATCGTGCTGGGCAATGGCAAGGTCGTCGCCGACGGCACACTGGACGAGGTGACCTCCGTCGACGACGCCTGGATCCGGTCGTACTTCTCGGTGCGGGCCACCTTCGCGGCAGGCGGAGCGGCGGGCGGCAAGGTGCCGACCGCCTCGCGTTCGACAGGGAGCCCCGGTGGAGCCTGAAGCCCGCTACACCGTCGTCGGCAGCATCGTTCTGCTGCTGATCGTCGCCGCGGCGATGGGCGCCATCTGGCTGTCGCGCGCCGGCGTCGACTCACAGTTCCGCTTCTACACCATCCACTTCGAACATCAGTCGCTCGAGGGGCTGCAGGTGGGAGGCGACGTCAACATGCAGGGCATCAAGGTCGGCCGGGTCGACACGTACTCGATCGAGCGCGGCAACATCAACCGCGTCAATGTGCGCATCCGCGTCGAGCGCCGCACGCCGGTCAGCACCAACACCACGGCGGTCGTGGCGCGCAACCTGGTGACCGGCATTGCGCGCATCAACCTCGAAACCCCGGGCACGCCGGGCCCCGAACTCGTGCCCGGTCCCGATGGCGAGCCGCCGGTGATCGCCGAGGGCACCTCCGGTCTCGATCAGATCGCCCGCTCGGCCAACAACCTGGTGATCACCGCCGAATCGTCGCTGAAGAAGGTCGACGAGCTGCTCGATGACGACAACCGCAAGGCCTTCGCCCAGATGCTCACCGGTGTGCGCGACCTGGCGCTGGGGTTGAACCGCCGGCTCGACACCGTGGACCGGACGGCCGCCGCGCTGACCACCACCGCTCAGGCGCTCACGGGGGCGGCGCAGTCGTTCGGCAAGACCAGCGAAACGATCGCCAGCGTCACCGGGCAACTCGGGGCGCAGGCCGGGCCGCTGGGCCGCGAGCTCGAGGCGACGCTCAAGGACACGCGCACCACGCTGGAGGCGCTGCGCGGCGCCACAGGCGACCTGTCCAAAGCCACCCGCTCATTGGAGCGCGACATCGGCGCGATGGTCCGGCGCACCGACGACGCCGCCGACATCGGTCTGCTCGAGCTGCGCGCCACCGCCCAGCAGCTGCGCGCCGGCACCGAGCTGATCGGGCGCACGCTCGACCGGCTGCAGGATCCGCGTGCGAGCCTGCTCGGGCCTGGCAAGCGCCAGCTCGGCCCGGGGGAGCAGGCACCATGAGGCGGTCTCAGGGGCCCGATGCCGCCCGTCGCGCACTGCTGCATCTGCTGCCGGTGGGCGGCCTCGCGCTGTCGGCAGGCTGCACGTCGCTCCTGGGCGGCGACACGCCGGCCGTGGTCCAGTACGTGCTCGACGATCGCGGCATCGGCGCGGCCGCGCCGGTGGCCGCACCGCGCATCGAGCGCGGCCTGCTGGTGGCTCCGGTGCAGGCATCGGCCTTCGACGACAGCGCCATGCTGGCCTACGGGCGTGGCCCCGGCAGCCGGTCCCACTATCAGTTCGCGGGCTGGACCGACCGCCCCGCGCGGCGCATCGGCTGGCTGATCGAACGCCGGCTGGCGGCGCGTGGCCGGTTTGCCTCGGTGGCCCAGAGCACCGCCGGGGTGCGCGGCGATCTGATGCTCAATCTCACGCTGGAAGACCTCTACCATGACGTGTCGACGCCGCCGGGACAGGCGCGGATCGCGCTGGTGGCCGAACTGGTGCAATGGCGCACCCGCTCGCTGATCGCCCGCCGCAGCTTCGAGCAGTCGGCCCCCGCCCAGCGCGAGAACGCCGAGGCCGCCTTCGATGCCATCAGCCGGGCGCTCGCCGCGCTGCTGGACGAACTGAGCGTCTGGGTCGAAGCGCAGGCGCTATCGCCCGCCGCTGGCTGAAATGCCCCTGAAACGCCCCTGAAACGCCTCGACCACCCCTGGTCGCCCGCTGTGATCGGCCATGACATGCTGACCTTCTACTTTGCGCCAGGCTCGAGTTCGATGGCGGTGCACATCGCCCTGCACGAGATCGGCCTGCCCTTCGAGGCCAGACCGCTGTCGTTCGCCAGGGGCGAGACCCGCGACCCTGCGTTTCTGGCGGTCAATCCGCAGGGCAAGGTCCCCACGCTGGTGATCGACGGCAGGCCGCTGACCGAGACAGCGGCGATCCTCTATTACCTCGCGCGCCGCCATCCGGAAGCCGGCCTCTGGCCGGAGGATGACATCGGCGAACAGGCGCAGGCGATCTCATGGATGTCGTACATCGCCTCGACCCTGCACCCGGCGCGCCGCCTGGGCCTGCAGCACGCCCTCGAGGTTTACGCCGGAGCCGACCAGCGCCTGGGCAGCCGGCCCTGGGTCCTGGACCGGTACAGCATCGCGGACATTCATCTGTTCCGGCTTTTCTGGCGCTTCAGCAGTTCGCTGCAGCCGCCCCGCGAGGCGTTTCCCAACCTGTATCCGCACCTGGACCGCATGCTGGCCCGCCCGGCGGTGCAGCAGACGCTGCGCGCCGAGGCGGCCCTGGGCTACGAACTGCCCGCCTGAGACGGGCGGTACGCAGCCGGAACCTTCAGCGCTCGACCGTGAGCGCCACGCCCATGCCACCGCCGATGCACAGCGACGCGATGCCCTTCTTCGCGTTGCGGCGCTGCATCTCGTGCAGCAGCGTGACGAGGATGCGGCAGCCCGATGCGCCGATGGGATGGCCGATCGCGATCGCGCCGCCATTGACGTTGACCTTGCTGGTGTCCCAGCCCATTTCCTGGTGGACGGCGCAGGCCTGGGCGGCAAAGGCCTCGTTGATCTCGAGCAGATCCAGATCGGCGGCCTTCCAGCCGGCCCGCTGCAGCGCGCGCTGGCTGGCCGGCACCGGGCCCATGCCCATCGTGGCCGGGTCGAGGCCCGCGGAGGCGTAGGAGGCAATCCGGGCCAGCGGGGTCAGGCCCAGTTGGCTGGCCTTCTTCGCCGTCATCACGACCACGCCGGCGGCGCCATCGTTGAGGCCCGAGGCATTGCCGGCGGTGACACTGCCCGACTTGTCGAAGGCGGGACGCAGCCCCGCAAGCCCCTCGGCGCTGCTCTTGCGATTGATGAACTCATCGGCCGCGAACACGATCGGATCGCCCTTCTTCTGGGCGATGCTGAACGGCACGATCTCGTCCTTGAAGCGGCCGGC